>CBIMJO010001361.1:0-3364 GCA_966244135.1 uncultured Actinocrispum sp.
CCTACACCCGCCCGGACCACATCTGGTTCGCCTGGTGGAACAACATGGCCGACGCCCACGCGGGTACCTACGCCCCCGACACCTACTGGGCCAACCACCAGCGCATCCACCAGTACTCCGGGGAGGTACCCGAGACCTGGGGCGGTGTGCGGCTGTCCGGCATCGACCGCAACTACCTCGACGTCGGCTCTGGCACGCCAAAGCCTTGTGACACAGTCAACCTGACCCTCAGCAGCTATCCGAGGCTCGAACTCAACGCCACCGGCACCGCGGTCAAAGCCGCCCAGTGTTTGCTGGACACCGCGCCGAGCGGGACTTTCGGCGACGCCACAAGCAACCTCGTGCGCACCCGCCAGCAAAGCGTTGGCCTGCCGGTGACTGGGGTCGTCGACTCACACACCTGGACCGCGCTGCTGTCCGCGGGCAGCACGCCGACCGTCAAGGACGGCTCTACCGGCGATGCCGTGGAGCGGCTGCAGCGGTCGCTGACCGCGGCCCAGGGCACGAGCCTCGACGTCGACGGAATCTTCGGACCGGCCACCGAACAGGCCGTCCGTCAGTACCAAACCTCCCGTGGCCTCGGTGTCGACGGCATTGTCGGCCCGGCCACCTGGACAGCACTTCAGGCGGGCAAATGAAGATCCTCGCAGTGATGGCCGTCCTCTCGACGGTTCTGGTTGGCCTACCGGCGAATGCGGCCGCGGCGGTCAAGTCGGACGTGAACGGCGACGGCATCCCCGATCTCGTGTTCTCGACGGGCGCGCGGCTGACCTACAGCGGTGACACGGCTTTGGTTCCCAACGATCTCGGAGGCTCCATCGAGGTCGTGCCGGGCGGGAGCGCACCGGCGTCGATGGTCAACCAGAACAGCCCGGGAATCGGCCTCGGCATGGAGGCCGACGACAAGTTCGGCGCCGCCCTGGCCACCGGCGACTTCAACGGCGATGGCCTCACTGACGTCGCCATCGGTAACCCGACGGAGTCGGTGAACGGCCTGGCCAACGCGGGCACAGTGTCCATTTTGTACGGTCAGAAGACCGCGCCCTACCTGCACACCATCGCTGGAGCACTGGGCGCGATCAACCAGGACACCACGGACGTGCCCGGAGTGATGGAGGCCGGGGACCTGTTCGGCGGCAGCCTCGCGACTGGCGACTTCAACGGCGACGGCTACGCGGACCTCGGTGTCGGCTCTCCCGGTGAGGCCATCGACACCAAGGCCCGCGCGGGCGCGGTCTGGATCTTCTACGGCGGCGCCGCGGGCCTGACCACGCACAACGTGGTCGCTGACAACCAGGACGACCCGGACCTGGCCGGTGCGGCCGAGGCGGGTGACCTGATGGGCTGGGCGCTGGCCGCGGGCGACGTCACCGGGGACGGCCGCGACGACCTGGCCGTGCTCTCCGCCGGTGAGGTCATCAACGGGACGGCCGGCGCGACCGGTGCCGTGCATCTGTTGCACAGCAGCGCGACCGGCTTGGTGGTGCAGGGATCCTCGTACGTCAGCGTCGGAAACGCCGCCACCGAGGGAAAGTGGCGGTCGCTGCTGATCGGCAGGTTCCACGGCGGCGCCAACGCGGACCTGGTCGTCCAGGCCGAACGCCGTCGCGGCGGACCGGCGAACTCCGGCGCGCTGGTGGCCGTCCGGGGCGGCGCGGCCGGGCTCACCACGACCGTCCAGGTGATCGACCAGGACACCGCGAACGTGCCCGGCGGCACCGAGGCGAACGACTTCTTCGGCGGCACGCTCGCGGCCGGCGACCTGGACGGCGACGGCATCGAGGACCTGGCCGCGGCCACGCTGAAGGAGAACAACCGCGAGGGCTCGGTGTTCCTGTTCCGCGGCAGCACATCCGGCCTGCTCACCCACCCGGTGACCGCGTTCGACGAGAACACGGTCAACGCGGTCGCCCAGGCGGGCGAAGGGTTCGGCTACGGCCTGCGGATCCTCGACATCACCGGCGACGGCAAGGCGGAGCTGACCGTGGCCGCGCCGTGGGAGGACGGGGCGGGCGCGATGTTCGTGCTCACCCCGGGCCTGTCCGGCGACGGCCTGGCCGTGACGCTGAACCGGAAGGTCACGAGGGCGGACCTCGGCACGGCGTCGGCGTTCGGCCCGGGCACGCCGTTCGCGGGCAGCGCCCACGTGCTCAACGACAACCAGGACTCGGTCAAGTAAAGGGGATGGCGATGACCAGGTTCAACCGCCGCATCTTCGTCTTCGGCACGGCCGCCGCCGCGGGTGCGGTGGCACTCGGCGGGACAGCGTCCGCTGCGATCGCGTTTCCGTTCACCCTGGGCGTGGCCTCGGGTGACCCGTTGCCGGACGGTGTCGTGCTGTGGACGCGGCTCGCGCCCGCGCCGTTGAACGCCGACGGCCACGGCGGCATGCCGAACAGCCCGATGACGGTCGAGTGGCAGGTGGCCATCGACCAGGGGTTCACCCAGATCGTCCGGAGTGGACAGGTGACCGCCCAGTTCGCCGACGCCCACTCGGTGCACGTGGAGGTCGACGGCCTGCAGCCGGATGCCGAGTACTACTACAGGTTCCGGGCCGACGGCCACCTCTCGCCGGTCGGCCGGACCCGGACAGCGCCCGCGTTCGACGTGGTGGGCCGGGACTTCCTGCTGGCGTTCACCTCGTGCGCGCACTTCGAGTCCGGCTACTACACGGTCTACCGGCGGATGGCCGAGGACCGCCCGGACCTGATCCTGCACCTCGGCGACTACATCTACGAGGACGCCGCCACCACGGGCATGGTCCGCGAGCACCTGGGTTCGGAGATCGTCAGCCTCGCCGACTACCGCCGCCGGTACTCGCAGTACAAGGCGGACACGGACCTGCAGGCAGCCCACGCGGCAGCGCCATGGCTGGTCGTACCTGACGACCATGAGGTCGAGAACAACTACGCGAACCTGGCGCGTGCCGACAACTCCCCGGCACTCACAGCAGCGCAGTTCAAACAACGGCGTGCCGACGCATACAAGGCCTACTACGAGAACATGCCGTTACGTGCGACGGCCAAGCCCACGGGCGCGGACATCCCGCTGTACCGACGGGTGCGCTGGGGCCAGCTCGCCACGTTCCACATGCTCGACACCCGCCAGTACCGCAACGACCAAGCCTGTGACGACGGCTGGAAGTACTGCCCGTCGGCCGGCGACCCGGCCCGCAGCCTCCCCGGGATGACGCAGGAGAACTGGCTGCTTAACGGGTTGTCGCAGCACACGGGTACCTGGGACGTGATCGGCCAGCAGGTGTTCTTCGCCCGCAACGCCGACGGCGACGACGCCGTCAGCATGGACGCGTGGGACGGCTATCCCGCGTCCCGTGACCGCATCCAGAAGGGCTGGGTGCAACGGG
>CBIMJO010001362.1:0-3363 GCA_966244135.1 uncultured Actinocrispum sp.
CACGTTGTCGATGCCGACGTGGTCGATCGGCACGTCCAACGCGTGCTCACCGAGCAGGACCATCGGCAGCTCCGAGGCGTGCTGGGTGAAGTCCTCCTTGCGCAACGCCTCCGGGCTGATGATCGCGCCGTCGACCATGTGCGGGCCGAGCGACGCCAGCGTGGCGCGTTCCGGTTCGCGCAGACCCTGGGTCTGCTCGATCAGCACGCTCCAATCGTGCTCGTGGGCCGCGGTGAGCACGCCCCCGGCCAGCTCGCCGAAATACGGGATGCTCAGCTCGGGCACCATCAGCGCGATGAACCCGGTTCGGCCGCGGCGCAGGTTGCGGGCGCCCACGTTCGGTTTGTAGCCGGTCGCGGCCAGCGCCTCGCGCACCCGCCGGGCGTTCTCCGGCTTGACGAAGGTGTAGCCGTTCACCACGTTCGACACGGTCTTCACCGAGACCCCCGCGAGCATGGCGACATCCTTGAGAGTTGCCACTCCGACCAACCTTCCTGGCACGACGACAGCCGAACAGTAGCAAGTGGACCATATTTACAACGTTGTACCAACGATGTAGCGTGCGTGCCGTGACCGGCCGAGATTCGCCGGTCACGCAGAGTTCCCGACCGCGCTCAACGAGGAGCCAGCCGTGCCGCCAACCGGTTTCCGTTACTCGATTCCCTCACGTCGGTTAGTTCCCGCCGCGTTGTGCGTGGTGTTGGCGTTGGCCGGCTGCACAAAGTCCGAGGACAGCGCCACACCGCCGCCGGCGCAGTCCAGCGGTGGTGCCCAGGCCACCCAGGCACCCGCCACCAACGGCCCGACCTGCACATTGGCGCAGTACGGGGGCGGCCAGATCGACCTGAAGAGCGCCGTGGTCGGCTTCTCCCAGTCGGAGAAGGAGGCCAACCCGTTCCGGATCGCCGAGACCCAGTCCATCAAGGACGAGGCCGCGAAGGCGGGCGTCAAGCAGCTGCTGACGACGAACGCGAACTCGCAGCTCAGCAAGCAGATCTCCGACATCCAGGACATGATCAACCAAGGTGCTCAGGTGCTCATCGTCGCGCCCCTGAACTCCGACGGCCTCGAGCCCGCGTTGTCGGCCGCCCGGGCCAAGAACATCCCGGTGCTGACCATCGACCGCAAGGTCACTTCGACGCCCTGCAAGGACTATGTGGCCTTCCTTGGCTCGAACTTCGTCGAGCAAGGCAAACGAGCCGCCAAGGAGATGGCCAAGGCCTTGGGCAACAAGGGGAAGGTCGCGATCCTGCTCGGCGCGTCCGGCAACAACGTGACCACCGACCGGACCAGCGGGTTCGTCGACGAGCTGAAGGCCAGCGCGCCGGACATCCAGGTCGTCGCGCAGCAGACCGGGGAGTTCGCCCGGGACAAGGGCCAGCAGGTGATGGAGCAGATCATCCAGGCCCAGCCGGACATCAACGGGGTGTACGCGGAGAACGACGAGATGGCGCTGGGTGCGTTGGTGGCGTTGAACAGCGCCGGCAAGAAGCCCGGGACCGACATCCAGGTCGTCTCGATCGACGGCACCCGCAACGCCGTGCAGAAGGTGACCGACGGTCAGATGTTCGCCGTGGTCGAGTCCAACCCGCGGTTCGGCCCGCTGGCGTTCGAGACCCTGCGCACGTTCCTGGCCGGCCAGCCGGTCCAGCAGAACGTCGTGATCAGCGACAAGCTGTACGGCAAGGACAACGCAACCGCCGAGCTGGCGAACTCGTACTGATGGCGGGGAAAGCGGTGCTGGACGCCCGCGCGGTCGGCAAACGGTTCCCGGGCGTCACCGCGCTGTCCGAAGTGGACCTGACCTTGCGTGCGGGCGAGGTGCATGCGCTGGTCGGTGAGAATGGCGCGGGCAAGTCGACCCTGATCAAGGTGCTGACCGGGGTGTACACGCCGGACGAGGGTTCGCTGTGGTACCAGGGGGATGCCGTCCGCTTCGCCCGTCCGCTCGATGCGCAGGCGGCCGGCATCAGCACGGTGTACCAGGAGATCAACCTGGTGCCGCTGATGTCGGTGGCCAGCAACCTGTTCCTCGGCCGGGAGCCGAAGTCCCGCTTCGGGATGATGGACACCCGGGCGATGAACAGCGCCGCCAGGGAACTCCTGCGCTCCTACGGCGTGGAGGTCGACGTGACCCGGCCGCTGCGCACGTTGGGCGCAGGAGTTCGGCAGATGGTCGCCGTGGCCAGGGCGGCGGCGTTCGACGCGCGGGTGATGATCCTCGACGAGCCCACCTCGTCGCTGGAACCGCGCGAGGTGGACACGTTGTTCTCGATCGTCTCCCGGCTGCGCGAGGACGGTGTCGCGGTCCTGTACGTCAGCCACCGGCTCGACGAGCTGTACCGGATCTGTGACACCGTCACGGTTCTGCGGGACGGCCGCCGTGTCCACACCGGACCGATGGCCGAGCTGTCCCGGCTCGAGCTGGTGGCGATGATGCTGGGCCGCAACCTGGAACAGATCCGCCGCGAGGGCGCGACCAAGTTCTCGGGCACGGAGACCGACACCGAGTCGGCGCCGGTGCTCGCGGCGGTCGGGCTGAGCAGCAAACACCATCTGCGGGACGTGGATGTGACCGTCCGGCCAGGCGAGATCGTTGGCCTGGGCGGACTACTGGGTGCGGGGCGAAGTGAGACCGTTCGGGCGATCGCCGGTGCGCTGCCGGTGGAGTCCGGAACGATCACCGTGGGCAGTCGTCCCGTGCGGACCGGCTCGGTCGCGGCCGCGATGCGATCGGGCGTGGTTCTGCTGCCGGAGGACCGGAAGGCCGACGGAATCCTGCCGGACCTGTCAGTGCGGGAGAACATCGTGCTGGCCTCGTTGCCCCGGTTGTCGGCTGCCGGCCTGGTGTCTCGGCGTCGGCAGGACGCCATTGTGGACGTCTTCATGCGCCGGTTGCGGATCAAGGCCGCGAGTCCGGACCAACGCGTGGGGGAACTGTCCGGTGGCAACCAACAGAAAGTGCTGCTGGCCCGATTGCTGTGCAGTGAACCGAAAGTGCTGCTCCTGGACGAACCCACCCGCGGTATCGACGTCGGCGCCAAAGCCGAAGTCCAGGCACTGATCGAGGAGCTCGCCGCCGAGGGGCTCGGCGTCGTGCTGATCTCGTCGGAGTTCGAGGAGGTGGTCGAGGGCTCGGACACCATCGTGGTGCTGCGCGAAGGCCGTGTCGTCAAGGAACTCCACGGCGCCGACGTCACCGAGTCCGAGCTCATCGCCGCCCTGGCCGACCCGGGAGCGACCGATGACGAGTGACCAGAAGACCCCAGAACTGCGCCCACCGGGCTGGAAAGCACCGAAGATGAGCCGTGACGAGCAGGATCCCACGACGGACGCCCCGAAGAAGCGTCCCAATGCCCGGCT
>CBIMJO010001363.1:0-3358 GCA_966244135.1 uncultured Actinocrispum sp.
GTCCATCGGCAGCTCACGGCGATCCCGGCGCTCCAGCACCGTCAGGCACCGGTTCGTGGCGATCTTGTACAGCCACGCGCGGACCGAACGCCGGTCGAACCGGTCGAAGCTGCGCCACGCCCGCACGAGGGTCTCCTGCAGCACGTCCTCGGCGTCCTGAACCGACCCCAGCATCCGGTAGCAGTGCGCCTGCAGCTCACCGCGATACGGCGCCACCAGCTGTTCGAAGTCCGCCGACACGTGAGTCAGGGTACGTTGGCCGCAAGGGGGTGAAGGGGAATGCGCATTCGCGGATACGCCCTGCCACAGGGCGAGTTCGTCGATCTCTACGCCGACGGCGACCAGTGGACGACCGACCCGGTTCCCGGCGCTGAGGTGACTGCCGAGGGGTGGCTGCTGCCGGGCCTGGTCGACGCGCACACGCACCCGGGCGCGGAGAAACCCGGCGATCGCCTGGATCCGGACGTCCTCAAGGACGACCTGCGCCTGCACGTCGACGCGGGTGTCACGCTGATCCGTTCACCGGGTCTCGCGGACGACCCGCCGGACTGGTTCGGCACCGACCCGGACCTGCCCAGGGCCTGGCATGCCGGGCCGTGGATCGCCCAGTCCGGCCAGTTCTTCGACGGCTGGGGCCGCCGGGTCGAGCACGACGACATGCCTGGTCAAGCCGCGGCCCAGGCCCGGAAGACCGGGTGGGCCAAGATCATCGCGGACTGGGGTGTCGGCGACGAACCCGTGCCGGAGCACGTGATGAAGGCCGTGGTCGAGGCCGTGCACGGGGTCGGCGGCAGGCTCGCCGTGCACACCCAGCACTCGGGTGGCAGCGCGGCGGCTGTGGCGGCGGGAGCGGACTCGGTGGAGCACGGCATGTGCATGGACGCGGGCCTGCTCAACGACATGGCCGCGAAGGGAATGGCCTTCACCCCAACATTGTCCGTCCTGCTGAGCGGCCTGCCGCAGATCCGGGAAAGGCCGGAGGGGCCGCGCAAGGACTGGGCCCTCACCGGCGTGACGGCGCACCCGCACCTCGTGGCGGCCGCGGCCGAAGCGGGCGTGACCCTGTTGGCAGGTACCGACTCCCGCCCGCACGGCCGGGTCGCCGACGAGGTGAAGGCCATGGTGGACGCCGGGGTGAGCCCGCATCAGGCCCTGGGCGCGGCGTCCTGGACCGCCCGGGCATTCCTTGGCCTGCAAGGACTGGAGCCGGGCGCGCCGGCCGACGCGGTGGTCTACGAGAAGGACCCGCGCACCGATCTTGACCAGCTGAACCGCCCGCTGGCGGTCATCCTGCGCGGCCGCAGGGTGCGCTGAGCCCGTTACGTTTCGGCCGGGCCGCCGATTAAGGAGCGAGGACTCCCGACCGAGACAAGGCCACGATGACAAAGCCTGACGCGCCCGCCAAGACGCCCAAGGACTTCGGGTTCGACGGCACCCCGGCGCTCCAGTCCCAGTGGGACAAGGTCTGCGACCCGGACGCCACGGTCACGTTCAGCGCCATCGCGAACCTCCGCCGGACGGCCGCATCGGACGAGGCCCCGGAGCTGCGCGCCGAGGCCAAGATCCTGGAACGGGCCATGCGCGCGAAGTTCGAGCAGCAGACCGGGGCCATCGAGAACAGCTACTACTGCACCAATGTCGTCGGTGGCGCAGCGGCGGTTCGGACGCAGGGCGGCTACGAGCTGCACATCGTGATGAACAGCGACGACGCCGAGCTGGTCGCGCTGGAGACCGAATGCATGCGGCTGGTCGGCCAGGCCACGGACACGTTGACCGGCAAACAGCTCAAGCTGCTTGTCGAGGCGTTGTACTCGGCGGTGACCCGGGTGCTGCGCGCGGCGGATCTGGGTGACCAGAGCCCGGACCGTGCCGAGGCCGTCGCCACCGCGCGGACCGAGGTCGAGCAGGCCGCGGCCCGGGTCGGCGCGGCCGTTCAGCGGCTGGCCCGGTTTGTGTACTTCCAGGGCGCGCTGGCCGGAATGTTCATCACGGTCGTGCTCATCGCGGGCGTCGGGCTGGCCGGGAACGCCTGGTGGACCGGGCTTATCAGCGTTCCGGCGCTGGTCGGCGCATCACTGTTCGGCGCGCTCGGCGCGCTGGTCAGCATCTTCCAGCGAATGTCCAAGGGCGACCTGGTGCTCGACTTCAGCACCACCACCCGGCAGCTGCGCTACCTCGGCGCGCTGCGGCCGTTCGTCGGCGCCATCTTTGGTGCTATTGCCCAGTTCGGCCTGGTCAATGGGCTGCTCGGGACGACGGTCGGCACCACGTTCGGGTTCTTCGCACTCATCGGGTTCGCCGCTGGGTTCAGCGAACGATTCGCCACGGACATGGTGGAGCGGGCCGGAAAGGTCATCGCGAGCACCCAGACGAAGTAATAGTAAAGAAAGTTTCCTAACAGTCTTGCGGAGCCACCTCACTCCGTGCGACGCTCTGTGCACTCGCCGCCAGCAAGTGCAGTTACCGAGCGTTTCCGCACGAGCGAGGAGAACATGAGGAAATCCCTGCGAGTCCTGGCTGTGACGACCGGGTTGATCGCCGGTCTGGTCACTGCCGCCCCAGCCACCTCCGCGCAGGTCTTGGCGCCGGCCTATGTGCCCGGCACGATCCGGCCCTCCGTGCCGCAGGCCACTCAGGACGCGGCCCTGATGAAGTACTGGAACTTCTGGAAGGCGAACTTCCTGTCCACGAAGTGCGGCTCGGGCACGTATGCCGTGCTGTCCAAGGACGCCGACCACGCCTACGTGGCCGAGGGTGAGGGCTACGGCATGACCATCGCGGCCATGATGGCCGGGAAGGACAGCCAGGCGAAGGCGATCTTCGACGGCATCCTGAAGTTCGTCAAAGCCCACCCGTCGGTGAACAACAAGGACCTGCACGCGGCGGAGCAGGACGCGAACTGTAAGAGTGTCAACGGAAGCGACTCGGCGACCGATGGCGACCTGGAGATCGCGTACGGCCTGCTGATCGCCGACAAGGTGTGGGGCTCCACGGGTTCGGTCAACTACCTCGCCGAGGCCAAGCGGATCATCAACGCCATCAAGGCGGGCGAGGTCAGCTCCAGCACCCATTACATGCTGCTGGGCGACTGGGGCAACGACGGCAAGTACAAGACGGCGTCCCGGTCCTCGGACTGGATGCCCGGGCACTTCCGCGCGTTCCAGAAGGCCACCGGCGACTCGGCCTGGGGCACGATCCGCACCACCCACGAGAACGCGGTCACCTCGCTGCAGCAGCAGTACGCGCCGAGCACCGGCCTGCTGCCGGACTTCGTGATCAACACCAACAGCACGCCGAAGCCGGCCGGGGCCAACTTCCTGGAAGGCAAGTACGACGGCGCCTACAGCTGGAACGCCTG
>CBIMJO010001364.1:0-3353 GCA_966244135.1 uncultured Actinocrispum sp.
GAACTTCATTCCATGAGCACGCCGCACACGGTTGGAGGCCGCCTGACATCCTACGACAGGTGAATGACGCGTTCATCTCAGCTCGGAGCGGTCAAGACATCTTCCGGCCGGAGCGCCTAGGCTGAGGGGATGCAGCGGCGGATCTTCGGCATCGAAACCGAGTTCGGCGTGACCTGTACGTTCCAGGGGCAGCGCAGGCTGAGCCCGGACGAGGTGGCGCGGTACCTGTTTCGGCGGGTGGTGTCCTGGGGGCGTTCCTCGAACGTCTTCCTGCGCAATGGCTCTCGTCTCTACCTGGATGTCGGTTCGCACCCGGAGTACGCGACGGCGGAATGCGACGACCTGGTGCAGCTGGTGACGCACGACAAGGCCGGTGAGCGCATCCTGGAGGACCTGCTCGTCGACGCCGAGCGGAGACTTGCCGACGAGGGCATCGGCGGCAACATCTTCCTGTTCAAGAACAACACCGACTCGGCCGGCAACTCCTACGGCTGCCACGAGAACTACCTGGTCACCCGGGCCGGGGAGTTCTCGCAGATCGCGGACGTGCTCCTGCCGTTCCTGGTGACGCGCCAGCTGATCTGCGGTGCCGGAAAAGTGCTGCAGACCCCGCGCGGCGCCGTGTACTGCCTGTCGCAGCGCGCCGAGCACATCTGGGAGGGCGTCTCGTCGGCGACGACCCGGTCGCGGCCGATCATCAACACCCGCGACGAGCCGCTTTCGGACGCCGAGCGCTACCGCAGGCTGCACGTGATCGTGGGCGACGCGAACATGGCCGAGGCGACCACGCTGTTGAAGGTGGGCAGCGCGAACCTCGTGCTGGAGATGATCGAGGAAGGGGTGCAGTTCCGGGATTTCACTCTGGACAACCCGATCCGGGCGATCCGGGAGATCAGCCATGACCTGACCGGCCGGCGCCTGGTGCGGCTGGCCCGCGGGCGGGAGGCCTCGGCGCTGGACATTCAGCGGGAGTACTTCTCCCGCGCGGTCGAGCACGTGGCGAAGCGGTCGCCGGACCCGGTGACCGAGCGGGTGATCGAGCTGTGGGGCCGCACGCTTGACTCGGTCGAGCAGCAGGACCTGAGCCGGATCGACCGGGAGATCGACTGGGCGATCAAGTACCGGCTGATGGAGCGTTATCGGGCCAAGCACGGGATGGAGCTGTCCAGCCCGCGCATCGCCCAGCTCGACCTCGCCTACCACGACATCCGGCGTGGCCGCGGGATCTTCGACCTGTTGCAGCGCAAGGATCTCGTGGCCCGAGTGACGGAGGACGGCGAGATCGAGGCGGCCATGGACACCCCGCCGCAGACCACGCGGGCGAAACTGCGCGGCGACTTCATCGCCGCCGCACAGCAGGCGGGCCGGGACTTCACCGTGGACTGGGTGCACCTCAAGCTCAACGATCAGGCGCAGCGGACCGTCGTGTGCAACGACCCGTTCCGCGCGGTGGACGAGCGGGTGGAGCGCCTGATCGCCTCGCTGTAGCGCCCTGTGGCTGACGAGACGTGCCAGTTGGCACGGTCGGCATCAGGAGCGGGCGCACCTGGTCCATAACACGCCAGTCGTTCCCGAACAGATGGCAGGGCTGGCCGCGGACATGATCAATCTGTCCAAAGTGGACGTGTAGTGGCGGTGGACGCCGACCATTTCGGCGCGGATCTCACGGGTGCCTTCCAGTGTACGGCCGAGCGGTGCGGCAAGCTGTCGGACCGGGTTTCGTTCGACTCGTTGATTCAGGGAATCACCAGTGGATTGCGTCGAGGTTGACTGTGGCGGTGCCGCCGTGGGTGTTGTGGACTTGGAGACCGATGGCGTGGATCGCGACGGACGGCGCCGTGAACGTCACCGTTGTCCATCCGCTGCCTGCGGGCACGGTGAGCTGGCCGCCGAAGTGGGGGTGGTCCGCCGAGTCGTACACCCATGGCGAGACGGTCACCGACTGGTTGGCCGACACTCCATAGTGGACGACCGCGCCTCCGTGCAGGCCTGGTGGGTTGGTGACCCCGGATGCCACGTAGTCGGTCCCGTTGACGGTCATCCGCAACGCGTGCGTGCCTTCGGCGGCGGTGCCGGACACGACCGAGAGCTGGAGGTCGTCGTAGCCCCAGAACTTGCCCCAGCCCTGTTGGCCGGACTCGAAGCCGTACTGCATGGACGAGGGCGAGGCGTTCTGGGCACCCGGGGCGGGTGGTGCGACGTCCGCGGGCGGCGGTCCCGCTGCGGGTGTGCGGTTTACCTGGTGGGTTGTCGGGGAGACGGTTGCGACGTTGACCACCGGTTGCACGGATTGCTGCGTCGGTGGGACGGCGGAGGAGCCGGTTGCCTCCGGGGTGGAGGTCACGATCACCATGCTCGTCACCGTCGCCACCTGTGGCGGGACGGCAGCCGCGTTGTTGCGGGGTCCCGGGGACTCGTTTCCCGGGAACAAAGTCGCCGCGAGGACCACCGCGGCGACGATGGCGAGCGCGCCCGCGCCGGCGAGCACCTTGCGCCGGGGCGTCAGGAATGGCGGGCGGGTAGGCTCTTCGTTGTCGGTTGGGGGTTCCTGTTCCTCCGCCGCGGTTGTCTTCTCGCTCGCGCGCAACCGGCGGGCGGCGGCACGGCATTCGCGGGAGTGGTAGAGGCGCCGGGTGCCGTCCAGGGGTTGCTCGATGGTCTCCTCGCAGCCCGGCAAGGCACAGACCGTTGGCTCGTCGCCGCTCATAGTCCCCTCCACGTCACCTGTGGGTCCCCAACTTTAGTATCCAGGGCCTGGAATCACCGGACACCCATGGCGACACCTCCGCTCGGTTGCGGGGCCGGCTTGGGCGCTGGTTTGGCTGTCGTCGGCGTCGGTGCCTTCGCCAGGGCGGGTATCCTGGCTGGCGCGGGTTTCGCCGGCTTGGCCTCGCTCACCTTGGCCGGAGCGGTCGCCCTGCTCGGCTTGGCCGGTTTGGCGGATGTGGGATCGGCCTTCTTGGGCGTGGGAACGTTGACCTTGGTGGTGAGGTTCTTCCTGGTGGGTGACGGCGGAGTGGAGTGCTTCGAACGGTCCTCACCCACGGTCGACGGGTCGGGCTTCTTCGGAGCCGGTTTCTTCGGGTTGACGCCCCCACACTCGCCGGGGCCGGCGTTCTTCAGACAGGTCTTGTAGGTGTTGTCTGCGGTGGCCCGTGGTGAAGGCGGCGAGGTCTGAGCCGGCCGCGGGTTGAGGCCGCCGCATTGGCTCGGGCTGGCGTTCTTCAGGCACGTCTTGTAGATGTTGTTCGCTGTGGTTGTTTTGTCCGGCTTGGTCGGCGTTCCCGGCAGGCTGAACTGCAGGGCGTAGGCCAGCTCGGGCTGAAGCACGGAATAGGTGCCGGCGGAGCCGC
>CBIMJO010001365.1:0-3352 GCA_966244135.1 uncultured Actinocrispum sp.
GCGGGCGCCGGGTGAGGCCGGAACGCCGAGGCTGCGGGTGGTCCGGCGGGTGGGACAGTTCCGCGGGTTCGGCGGCACGTTCGCACGGCCGCCGCTGGTGTTCACCTCGGGCGGCGGGTGGCATGCCAGCGATGGCCACGAGACCTGGCGGATCCACGTCGACCGGTTCGGCACCAGCCTCAACCGGGTCGCCCAGGCTCCAAAGGACTCTCCTTCGCAAGGGCTCAGCCTGACCCACGACGGCACGGTCCACTTCAGACAATCGAGCCTCGAGGTTCCCGAGCTAGCTGGGGCGACAAGCTGGGCGGCGCTGGACAATACTTTGGCGGCGACCACGCCGTGGACGCACGCGATCACGTTCGTTGCGTGGACGCCATGAAAGCTTCCTGGCAGGCGCACTGGTCCCAGGCGTTGCAGGCCTGGGGCCGGTTCACCAAGGTGCACGACCCGTTGTGGTGCGAGTCCACACCGGACGCCCAGAAAGCCGGGCTGACCGGGAGTTTCGCCATGTTCCGGCTGGGCGACCGGACCGTCGTGATCGACCTGCAGGCCGCGGCCGAACTGGGCCTGGCCGACTATCCGGTCGAGGTCCTGGCGCACGAGATCGGCCACCACGTGCTGTGCCCGGCGGACCTGGCCGACCACGCCCGGCTGCTGGCCCGGATCCGGCAGGGCCTGCCCGGGCTGGAACAGCACGCGCCGCTGGTCAGCAACATGTACGCGGACATGCTGATCAACGACCGCCTGCAGCGCAGCCGCGGCCTGCGGATGGACGAGATCTACCGTCGGCTGGCCGATCCGGGTGCGAGTCCGTTGTGGACGTTCTTCATGCGGGCCTTCGAGATCCTGTGGTCGATCTCGTCCGGGACGTTGACCGGGAAGAAGGTCGACGCGAGCACGGACGGCGACGCGCAGCTGGCCGCCAAGCTGGCCCGCGTGTACGCCACGGACTGGCAGCGGGGCGCCGGCGGGTTCGCGGCGCTCTGCTTCCGGTACCTGGCCGACCAGGAGAACAGCGAGTTCGCGCAGGAGCGCCGGAAAGTGTGCATCGGGGTGGTCGCCGACGGGGCTCCCGTCCCTGGGCTGACCGGGATCGACGGGGAGCCGATCGTGCATCCCGCGCTGGACCCCAAGGTCAACGACTTCGCCCCGCAGGAAGCGCCCACCGAGCAACCCGCCGGTGGCACCGGCCAGTACCGGCAGCCGTTCGAGTACGGCCAGATCCTGCGCCAGCTCGGCATGTCCATTTCGGACGAGGACGCGGCCGCCCGGTACTACCGCGAACGCGCCGCGCCTTACCTGGTGCGGTTCCCGGTGCGCAGCCGGCCGTTGTCGACCGAACCGTTGCCGGAGGGGCATACCGCGTGGGATGTCGGTGAGCCGGTCGAAACGGTCGACTGGATCGCCACCGCTCTGCGCTCTCCGGTGGTCATCCCCGGGATCACGACGATGCAGCGGCTCACCGGGACGACCGAGGCCGACGAGCGGGACAAGAAACCCGTGGACCTCGATCTGTTCATCGACTCGTCCGGGTCGATGCCCGATCCGCGCCGGGAGGTGTCGTACCTGACCTTGGCCGGCGCGATCCTGGCGTTGTCCGCGTTGCGGGTCGGCGCCCGGGTACAGGCCACGCTTTGGTCCGGCACCAACCAGTTCCTCAAGACCGACGGCTTCGTCCGGGACGAGGACTCCGTCCTGCGCGTATTGACCGGTTACTTCGGTGGCGCGACAGCGTTTCCATTGCATGTGCTGCGCGAGACCTACCTGGAGCAGGACCGCAAGGACCCGACGCACATCGTGGTGATCTCGGATGAGGGTGTCGACACCATGATCGAGATGGACGACGAGCTGGGCCGGCCCGGCCGCGAGATCGCCGCCGCCGCACTGGCCGCGGCGGGCGCGGGCGGCACACTCGTACTCAACCTCTGGTCGGACACCGAGGAGGAACGGTTGCGCGCGATCACGCCGGGCTGGGACCTCAGCCTGGTGACCGACTGGGCGCAGCTCGTCGAGTTCGCTACCGCGTTCAGCCGCAGGCAATACGAACACCGAAGATCTGCTCGCAGGATCGAGTATGGAAGAGGTCGCGTGTGATCAGCTTGTCCCGCCTGACTCGACGGCTCGCCGAAACGCCCACCGACTTCCTGTCGCCCGAGACCTCAGTGCCTGCCGTCGTGTCGGACCTGCTGATGGCCGCTGGCGGGCCTGGGCTGGACGAGCGCAGCGCGATGCCGTTCGAGTCGAGTGAGCGGAACTGGCTGCGGATCGTGCTGGTGTCGTGCTGGCTGCTCGCCGACGAGGAGCTGATGGCCCGCGCGGAACCCAAACGAGTGCTGCACTACCTGACCGAAGTCCTGTTGCCGCTGGCCGACCTGGTCGACGCGCCGCTGTTCGTGTCCGATCCGGACCGCCGCGAAGAGCTGGCCCGGCTCGCGCTGCGTTCGCTGGACCTGCTGCCGGACGGGGAGAGCAAGGCACAGGCCGCCGACCGTTTGGCTACAGTGGACACTGTCCGACGTTACGAGGTCTTGCAGGCCGCCAAAGCCGCCGAGGAGCGGGCCGCGGCGGTGCGCAAGGCCATGGAGGAGCAGCGCGCCACAGAGGCGGCCGCTCGGTACAGCCAGGTGTGATCATGCGCGATGACTATCCCGTTCCTGACTACGTGCCGATGGCCGCGACCGGCCTCACCGACGCCGAACGGTGGCCGCTGCTGACCGACGGCGGCCGCGTGATGCTGGATCGCCTGCGCAACCATCCCCATGCGCCGCACTACAACCACGCCTGCGGCGACCGCCTCACCGCATCGTCACTCGGTCGACTTAAGTCCTATAAGGACACTTTGCGGGACGGATACCACGGCTGGACGTCCACCCAGGAGCCGCCGTGGGTGGACGAGCTGATCGAGCGCGTCTACTCGACCGTACCGCGGTACCGGCGGCGTTCGCGTCCCACCCGGCTCACCGAGGTGCCCACGATCGGCCGCCATGACCTGTTGTCCCAGGCCGATCAGCACGTTCCCGACGACGCCGACCTGTCGGATCTGATCATCTACAACACGTCCGGGTCGCGCGGAGCGGCCGCGCGGGTACCGATGAGCCCCGAGTTCAGCGCCCTCGACCTGCCGGTGATCGAGCACATCCTGGCCGGATTCGGGGTGGCCTTCAGCGGCGGGCCCTCGCGGGTCTCACTGGTCAACGTGTACTCGCAACCAGTCGCGTACCAGTTCGCCTCCGTTATGTCCTATTTGGACGGCGCTGGTCTAGTGAAGATCAACCTGCATCCGGACGGCTGGACGCGTCCCGAGGACCGGGTGGCCTTCCTGGACGATCTGGCGCCCGCGATCTACACCGGC
>CBIMJO010001366.1:0-3345 GCA_966244135.1 uncultured Actinocrispum sp.
ACACCGACGTCATATTCACGTGCCAGGCGTTCGCGAGCCGGGAACGGATCTTCTCCACTCGCATCGACAGTTCCGCCTGCGCCACTCCGGTGACCGACAACAGGCCGAACCAGGCCCACTCCTGTCCGTTCACCGAAGACCACGCGGTGGCGATGACTATCGCAATTGCGACGATCTCGGTGCCGACGTAGTAGGGCAGCACTCCTTTCGGCGCATCGAGCAATGCCAACCGGCCCGGCCGAATTCGAGCTCCTCCCCGCATGCCATCCCCCTTTGTTCCCCCAAATTGGCATGTACCTGCGTGACGACAATATTACTCACTGTGCGCGCTCGTGGGCGGCCATCCGGTCACAGTTCGGCTCAATCCACACCATCGCCCGATCGGCCTTACACTCGCTGGTGTGATCAGGGCCCACGGAACGCGCGACGAGCAGTTCGCGCACCCCGCCCTGTTCTATCGTGACGACACCGAGTACCTCGCCACCACGATCCCGTTCATCACCGCCGGCCTGGCCGCCCGCGAACCTGTCGCCGCCGCGGTCCCGCCCCGCCAGCTCAAGCTGCTGCGCACCGAACTGGGCAGCGCGGCCGAACACGTGCGTTTCTTCGACATGACGGTGGATGGCCGCAACCCCGGCCGGATCATCCCGAACGTGCTGCGCGCGTTCGCCGACGAGCACCGCGAGAGCCGGGTGCGGATCATCGGCGAGCCGCTGTGGGACAGCCGGACCGAGATCGAGTACCCGGCCTGCGTCCAGCACGAGGCGCTGATCAACCTCGCCTTCGCCGGGCGGGACGTCACCATCATGTGCCCGTACGACTCGGCGACCCTCACGCCGCAGGCCATCACTGACGCAGCGGCGACCCACCCGGTGCTCATCGACGCGAACGGCACCCGCGACAGCGCGGACTTCGCGCCGGAACGGATCGCCGCGACCTACAACCGCCCGTTGCCGGCGCCCGAGGACGCTGTCCCGCAACCGTTCGAGTACCGCACGCTGTCGCACATGCGGCGGTTCCTGCGGCGCCAGGCGGAAAGCCTCGGGGTCGCCGCCGACCGGCTCGACGACGTCGTCCTCGCGGTCACCGAACTGGCCACGAACACCGTCGAACACGGCCCCGGCTCGGGCCTGCTGAACGTCTGGGCGGACGGCGACGATTTCGTCTGCCAGGTCAGCGACACCGGCCAGATCCTCAACCCGCTGGTCGGCCGGATCCCCGCGACGCCCGAGCAGATCCGTGGCCGGGGCGTGCTGCTGGTCAACTACCTGGCCGACTTGGTGCGGATGTACACCGGGCCGGACGGCACGACATTCCGGACCTACTTCTTCCGCTGAGCGAACCGCGCGGGAATGCCGCAGGCTTAAGGGGTTGTGTCTCTACGGCTCGAAGGAGTGCCTGTGCGGCCATGGCCCGGTACCCCGTACCCGCTCGGCGCCGGCTACGACGGCGTCGGCACCAACTTCGCCCTGTTCTCCGTGGTCGCCGAGTTCGTCGAACTGTGCCTGTTCGATGACGAGGGCACCGAGACCCGCATCCGGCTGCCCGAAGTGGACGGGTTCGTGCACCACGGCTACCTGCCCGGAGTCGGTCCGGGGCAGCGTTACGGCTACCGGGTCTACGGGCCGGACGACGCCGGGCGAGGGGAGCGCTGCAACCCCGGCAAGCTGCTGATCGACCCGTACGCGAAGGCGATCGCCGGTGAGGTGGACTGGGACGAGTCGCTGTTCGGCTACCGCTTCGCAAACCCGGACGAGCGCAACGACGGCGACTCCGCCGGGCACGTGCCGCTGGGCGTGGTGATCAACCCGTACTTCGATTGGATGAACGACCGCCCGCCGCGCACGCCCTACAACGAATCGGTCATCTACGAGGCGCACGTCCGCGGCCTGACCATGCGGCACCCCGAGATCCCGCGGGAGCTGCGTGGCACATACGTGGCCCTCGCGCACCCCGTCATGATCGACCATTTCACCCGGTTGGGCGTCACCGCGGTCGAGCTGATGCCGGTGCACCAGTTCATCAGCGACCACGGCCTGATCCAGCAGGGCCTGCGCAACTACTGGGGCTACAACACGATCGGGTACTTCGCGCCGCAGGCCTCGTATGCCACCAACACCTCGGTGGACAACCAGGTGCACGAGTTCAAGGGCATGGTCCGGGCGCTGCACGCGGCGGACATCGAGGTCATCCTGGACGTCGTCTACAACCACACCGCCGAGGGCAACCACCTCGGGCCGACGCTGTCCATGCGCGGCATCGACAACCAGGCCTACTACCGGCTGGTCGACGACAACCCGCAGTACTACATGGACTACACGGGCACCGGGAACTCGCTGAACGTCCGCGACCCGCACACCCTGCAGCTGATCATGGACTCGCTGCGGTACTGGGTGACCGAGATGCACGTCGACGGGTTCCGGTTCGACCTCGCCGCGACCCTGGCCCGCGAGTTCTACGACGTGGACCGGCTGAGCGCGTTCTTCGACATCGTCCAGCAGGACCCGGTGGTCAGCCAGGTCAAGCTGATCGCCGAGCCGTGGGACGTGGGGCCTGGCGGCTACCAGGTCGGCAACTTCCCTCCACTGTGGACGGAGTGGAACGGTCAGTTCCGGGACACCGTGCGCGATTTCTGGCGCGGCGAGCCGTCGACGCTGGGGGAGTTCGCCTCGCGCATCACGGGTTCGTCCGACCTGTACCAGGACGACGGGCGACGCCCGGTCGCTTCGATCAACTTCGTCACCGCGCACGACGGGTTCACGCTGAACGACCTGGTGTCGTACAACGACAAACACAACGAAGCCAACGGCGAGGACAACCGGGACGGCGCCAACGACAACCGTTCGTGGAACTGTGGGGTCGAAGGCCCGACCGACGATCCTGGCATCGTCGCCCTGCGCACCCGCCAGCAACGCAACATGCTCGCTACTTTGCTTTTGTCCCAAGGCGTGCCGATGATCCTGCACGGCGATGAGCTCGGCCGGACCCAGCGCGGCAACAACAACGCCTACTGCCAGGACAACGAGCTGTCCTGGGTGGACTGGGAACTCGCGCATTCCGGGCTGCAGCGGTTCGTCGCCGAACTGACGGAACTACGGCGTGCCCATCCGGTGTTCCGGCGGCGGCGGTTCTTCGCCGGGCGGCCGATCCGCAGCGGCGACCAGCTGCGCGACATCGCCTGGTTCACCCCGGGCGGGCAGGAGATGACCGAGCAGGACTGGGAGGCCGACTTCGGCCGGTCCATCCTGGTGTTCCTGAACGGCCAAGGCATCCCGGACCTCGACTCACGCGGTGAACAGGTCGTCGACGACTCGTTCCTGATGTGCTGCAAAGCCCACTACGAGA
>CBIMJO010001367.1:0-3338 GCA_966244135.1 uncultured Actinocrispum sp.
GCTTCGCCACGTCCAGGCCGCGGACCTCGAGGTTCACGTGCCCGACGACCTCGGCACCGTCGACCGGGCCGGGATGCTCCATCGCCCGCCGCACCGTGCGCCCCGGCGTGCCGCACTGTCGTAGACGATCACCGCGTGGTATAGACCCCGCTACGTGCAGCGTAACCGCGCCCATCGTCGGGGCGTCCCAGCTCCGAAGAGGACATCTTTCCATGTCCCGCGGTCACACGAGTTGCCGCGGTGCGGCCTGCGTCGATGTCACAAGATCACACCCAGGAAGTGCGTCCGGAGCACCATTCGCTAGTGGACGGCGGTGTAGAAGTTCCAGGCGTCCGCGACGATCTCGCGCAGGTCGGGCTTCGCCGGGATCCAGCCGAGCCGGGTGCGCGCCTTCTCGCTGGAGGCCACGGTGATGATCGCGTCACCGTCACGGCGTGGCGCGAGCTTGACTGGAACCTCCCGCCCGGTCACCTCCCGCACGGTGTCCACGACCTGCTTGTTGCTGTAACCATTGCCGTTGCCCAGGTTGAAAACCTCATGCCGGCCAGGCTGAATCGCATCCAGGGCAAGCAAATGCGCCGCCGCCAGGTCCGCGACGTGGATGTAGTCCCGCACGCAGGTGCCGTCCGGCGTCGGGTAGTCGTTTCCGTACAGCTTCAACTCGTCGCGGTGACCCGCGGCGACCTGAAGCACGATCGGGATCAGGTGACTCTCCGGCTCATGCCGTTCGCCCAATTTGCCAACCGCGCCCGACGCGTTGAAATACCGCAGGCTCGTCGCACCCAGCCCAAACGCCGTGCACTCCGCCGCGAGCATCATGTCCACCATCAGCTTGGTCGCCGCGTACGGGTTGTTCGGCTGGATCCGCGCGTCCTCGGTCAGCTTCTCATCGCCCTCCGCCCGGTACATCGACCCGGTCGACGAGAAGATCAACCTCGGCATCCGCGCCCGCCGCACCGCTTCCAGCAACGCCAGCGACCCCTCGACGTTCGCATGCCAGTAGATGTCCGGCCGGGCAACCGATTCGGCGACCTCGATCTTGCCCGCGAAGTGCAGCACACCCTCAAACCCCGCATCGGGCGTCAGCACCTCGGCGATGTCGTGCACGGACAACCGGTGGAACTCCACTCCGGCAGGCACATTCTCCGCATACCCCGTCGACAGGTCATCCACCACGACCACCTGGTGACCGGCGTCCACCAACGCGTGCGTCACCACACCACCGATGTAGCCGGCTCCCCCAGTCACCAAGACCTTCACGAGACATCCCCTCCACGGTTCGGCCAGCAGCCAGACTATCGGGGCGCCGATGATCGGGCGCCAACAGGACGTCAATCGAACGTCTGCACCGCTGTGGTGTCTTTGCGGGCATGGATTTCAAACTCGAGGTCGTGGTGATCCCGGTGTCCGATGTGGACCGCGCCAAGGAGTTCTACGTGGGGCTGGGGTTCCGGCTGGACGCCGACTTCGCGGCGGAGGACGGGCTGCGGGTCGTGCAGGTGACACCGCCGGGATCGGAGTGCTCGATCATCTTCGGCACCGCGATCACCACCGCACCACCCGGATCGACGCAGGGACTTCACCTGATCGTGTTCGACATCGACAAGGCGCACGCCGAGCTGACCTCGCACGGCGTCGAGGTGTCCGATGTCTTCCACGACGCCGGCGGCATCTTCCACCACGCGGGCACGGTCGGCCGGGTCAGCGGCCCGCACCCGGACCACAGGTCGTATGGGTCGTACGCCTCGTTCAGCGACCCGGACGGCAACGGGTGGGTGCTGCAGGAGATCAAGACCCGGGCGCCGGGCCGATGACCGAGATCCTGCTGGACGCGCTGAAGAAAGCGGCCGCGCCGCACGGGAAGTACGAGGCCGACGAACTCGGCGGCGTGTACGACGAGGACTGGCCACAGTGGTACGCCCAGCACATGGCCCGCACGCTGACCGACCGCGGCTACCGGATCGTTTCGAAGGAGAACTGATGGAGTACGACCTCGTCGTGCTGGGTGCCGGGGCGGTGGGCGAGAACGTCGCCGACCGTGCGGTGCGGGGTGGGCTGACCGCCGTCCTGGTCGAGCGGGAGCTCGTCGGCGGCGAGTGTTCGTACTGGGCGTGCATGCCTTCGAAGGCGTTGCTGCGGTCCGGCCAGGCGCGACGGGCCGCGCAGCACGTCGCCGGGGTGCCCACGGGTGAGCTCGACGTGCAGGCGGTGCTGGCCCGCCGGGATTCCTTCACGAGCAACTGGTCTGACGCGGGGCAGGTGCAGTGGGCGGTGAACGCGGACATCAGCGTGGTGCGCGGACACGGCCGGATCACCGCTCCGCGCGAGGTCACCGTGACCGCGCCGGACGGGGCTTCGACGGTCATCACCGCACGTCACGCGGTGGCCGTGGCGACGGGTTCGGACGCGTTCATCCCGGACATCCCCGGGTTGCGCGCGGCCAAGCCGTGGACGAGCCGCGAGGCCACGAGCGCGAAGGTGGTGCCCACCAGCCTGGCCATCATCGGCGGTGGTGTCGTCGGGACCGAGATGGCCACCGCGTATGCGAGTTTCGGGTGCCGGGTGACGCTCATCTCGCGTACCGGGCTGCTGACCGGGCTGGAGCCGTTCGCCGGTGAGATGGTCGCGAAGTCGTTGCAGCAGCAGGGAGTCACAGTGCTGCTCGACACCGAGACCGCCTCCGTATCGCGCACCTCCTCCGGCGTCGCCATCACAACAGGCGAGGGTTCCGTCGTCACTGCGGACGAGGTGCTCGTCGCCACCGGACGAGTACCGCGGACCGCCAACATCGGCCTGGAATCCATCGGTCTCACTCCCGGTGAGTGGCTGACCGCCGATGACACCCTGTTAGTGCCTGGTTTCACCTGGTTGTATGCCGTCGGCGACGTCAACCACCGAGCACTGCTCACCCACCAGGGGAAATACCAGGCCCGAGCGGCTGGTGACGTCATCGCCGCGCGCGCCAACGGCGCCCCCATCTCCGCCGAACCCTGGGGCGTCCACGTCGCCACCGCCGACCACGAGGTCGTCCCCCAGGTGACCTTCACCGACCCCGAGGTCGCCTCCGTCGGCCACACCGCCGCCAGCGCGGTCACAGCCGGTTACGACATCGATATCGTCGACTACCAGCTCGGCAACGTCGCCGGCGCCGCCCTCCACGCCGACAACTACGAGGGAATGGCGCGAATGATCGTCGACAAACACCGATCCGTCCTGCTCGGAATGACGTTCACCGGCCCGGACACCAGCGAACTGCTGCACGCGGCCACCATCGCCATCACTGCCCTCATCCCCCTCACCCGCCTCTGGCACTCCGTCCCCACCTACCCCACCCAAAG
>CBIMJO010001368.1:0-3336 GCA_966244135.1 uncultured Actinocrispum sp.
ATCTGCGCTTTCCTTGCGCCGGAACCGATTCCGTGCACGTTGTTCGGCAACATCCCAGAGCTGGCGCAAGCGCTGCAGGCGATCAACAGGTACAGCCTGGCGCGGGTGAGTGACCGCACGATCCAGCTGCATAGGTTGGTGCAGCTGGCTTTGCGGACGCAGCTGGATGAATCGGCGCAACACGCTGCGCACCTCGTTCTGTCGGCTGCGGACCCGGGCGAGCCGGACCACGTCGCCGCCTGGCCGCGGTACGCCGAGCTGATGCCGCACGTGATCGCCTCCCAGGCGGCGGACTGCGATGACCCGGAAGTACGTAAGCTGGCCATCAACATCGTGTTGTTTCTACTGGCCTGGGGCGATCACGACGCCACCCGCGAAATGGCCTCCGACCTGGTCACTCGTTGGCAGGACACGCTCGGCGAGGGGCATCGCGACACCCTGGTGGTGTCCCGGTGGCTGTGCCGGGCGCTTCGTTCGCTCGGACGTTTCGATGAGGCCAGGCAAGTAGGCGAACGGACGCTGGACCTGATGTGCGTCCACCTCGGCGAAGACGATGAGGAGACGCTGGCGACTGCGCAGGAGGTGGCGGCCGGATGGCGAAGCAGAGGGGACTTCCGAGCGGCGCGCGATGTCAGTGAAAGCGCCTACCGCAGGGCCAAAGCCCTGTTCGGCGACGACATGCGTAGCTTCGCCGCGGCACACGACTTCGCCGCGAGCCTGCGACTGAACGGCGAGCCGGATGCGGCCCGGAAGCTCGACGAGGAGTTCTGGCGACGGAAAAACGTTGTCCTGGGCGAGAATCATTACTTCACACTGGTGACTTTGGACCATCTCGCGGTGGATCTGCTGGAGTGCGGCCAATGGCTGCAGGCCCGACAGATGCAGGAGCTGACTGTGCGGCGGTTCCGGGAACACGTAGGCGCTCGACGTCCCAGAACCCTGGTGGCGACCAAGAACCTGGCCGTCGCCCGGCGGCGATGCGGCGAACCCTCGGCAGCACTTCCCTTGGCACAACTGGTTTTCGACGGGTTCCTGGCCCGGTTCGGCCCGGACCACCCCGACACGATGTCGGCGTTGATGTGTCTGTCCGTCAACCTGCGTCAGCTCGGGCGTCGGGAGGAGGCGCGGCAATTGGGACTGCGCGCTCATCAGCTGTACCAACAGGCTTGGGGTGACGAGCATCCGTTCACGTCCGCCGCCGCCACCAACCTCGCCGTCACGCTCGGCGTGCTCGGTGAGCTGGGCGAGGCGCGCTACCTCAACGACAAGGCCCTGCGCCGGATGCGGACCGCGCTCGGCGACGACCACCCGTTCACCCTGTGCTGCGCGGTCAACCTGGCCACGGATCTGGCCCGGTCCGGCCAGTACGGCGCCGCCCGCGACCTCAACCTGACCACGCTGGACCGGGCCAGGACCACGCTGGCCGAGAACCACCCGACCACGCTCGCCGCCGCCGTCAACCTGGCCATGGACCTGCGCAGCCTCGGCCAGCACGACGAGTCCGCCGACCTGCAGAACGACACCGTCCAGCGGCTCAGCCAGACCCTCGGCCCGGACCATCCCGCGACCATCGGCGCCGTGCACAACCACCGGGCCGTGTCGGATATCGACGCACCCCGGATCTGACTCGTTTGCCCAGCTTGCTCTAGGTTGTTCGTCCATGACGTCGATGTGGGGTTCGCCGGTGGCGGCCAGGGCAAGGGCGTGGTGGCGGGCGCGCAACGATCCCGGGCAGGCGCGGTTCCTGACCATGGACTCGCTGCGGTGGGTGATCCGCAACCGGGCGTGGTCGCCGTGGTACCTGGTGCGGTACTGGCGGCTGCTGCGGTTCCGGCTGGCCAACCCGCACGTCATCCTGCGCGGCATGGTGTTCCTGGGCAAGAACGTCGAGCTGCACTGCCGGCCCGGGTACGGCCGGATGGAGATCGGCCGGTGGGTGCACATCGGCGACGGCAACGCGATCCGCTGCCACGAGGGCTCGCTGCGGATCGGCGACAAGGCCGTGTTCGGCCGGATGAACGTGGTCAACTGCTACCTGGACATCGAGTTCGGCGACGCCTCGCTGGTGGCCGACTGGGTGTACATCTGCGACTTCGATCACGTCACAGAGGACATTCACGTGCCGATCAAGGACCAGGGCATCGTGAAGTCGCCGGTGCGGATCGGCCCGGACACCTGGATCGGTACCAAGGTCTCGGTGCTGCGCGGTACCAGGATCGGCCGTGGCTGCGTGATGGGCGCGCATTCCGTCGTGCGCGGGGAGATTCCCGACTACGCGATCGCGGTCGGCTCACCGGCCCGGGTCGTGCGCGATCGCGTGGCGGACTTCGAGGCCAAGGCGGAACGGCGCGCGGCGATCGCGGACATGGACCGGAAAGCCCGCGAAGCGGTGAAAAAGGTCCTGAAGGAAGACGTCTAGCTGAAGGCGTTGCCGGTGGCGATCTTGGGCCGGCCCAACGGCCCTCGATCGCACACCCGCGCGGACGCGTAGACGTCGATGGTGGCCGCCGCGATGTGCGCCCAGTCGAAATCGCTGGAGAGGCGCGCTTTGGCGGCCTTGGCCCGGCGTTTGGCCGCCGCGGGGTCGTCGAGCACGGCCCGGGCGGCCGCCGTGAGGCCCTCGATGTCCCCGGGCGGGAACGACAGGCCGGTCTCGCCGTCGATGACCACCTCGCCCAGCCCGCCCGCGGTCGACGCGACCAGCGGAGCCCCGGCGGCGGCCGCCTCCAGCGCCACGATCCCGAACGGCTCGTACCTGCTCGGCAGCACGACGACGTCCGCGGCGGCCAGAGCGGCCACGAGCTGGTCGTCGGTGAGGTGGCCGACGAAGTCGACGGACCGCTTGACCCGCGCCTTGCGGGCGTCCTCGACCAGCTGCGGGCCGTGAATTCCCTTGCCCGCCACCACGAGCCGCGTGCCCGGGTGGGACCGGCGGATCCGCGGCAGCGCGGCGATCAGGTCCTGGACGCCCTTCTCCCACTCCAGCCGGCCGAAGAACAGCAGCATCGGCCCGCCGCCGGGGTTGTACTGCTCGTGCGTGGCGCGGACGGTCGCGGCGGGCACCCGCCAGGAGCGTTGCGAGATCCCGTTGTGGATCACCGTGATGTCGGTGGGCTCCAGGTCGAACAGGAAGGCGACCTCGGTGCGCATCGCCGCCGAACAGGTGACCAGGGCGTCGGCGCGGTTGGCCAGCCACCACTCGACCGAGTGCACCTGCTGGTTCAACGGGTGCGAAAGCCACCCGCTGTGCCGGCCCGCCTCGGTCGCGTGAATCGTCGCGATCAGAGGCTTCCCGGTGTGGTCGGCCAGCGCGACGGCCGGGTGGGTGACCAGCCA
>CBIMJO010001369.1:0-3326 GCA_966244135.1 uncultured Actinocrispum sp.
CCGTTGGTGGGTTCGTCGAGGATCAGCAGCCGGGGCCGCCGCAACAGCGCCGCGGCCAAGCCCAGCCGCTGCCGCATGCCCAGCGAGTAGTTCTTCACCGGCCGCTCGTCGATCCCGCCCAGCCCGACCTGGTGCAGCACCTCGGAAATCCGCGCCTGTCTGGCGCGCCGCCCCTCCCGCAGGCCGACCGCGTCGATCAGCGCCAGGTTCCGCCGCCCGGACAGGTACGGGTAGGCCGCGGGTCCCTCGATCAACGACCCCACCTGCGGCAGGACCTGGGCCGCCCGCGCGGGCATCGGCTGCCCGAGCACGGACATCGTCCCGCTGGTGGGGAACACCAAGCCCAGCAACATCCGCACGAGGGTGGTCTTGCCCGAACCGTTGGGGCCCAGGAAACCGTAGCGGTCGCCTTCCTGGACGTTCAACGACACGGAGTCCACCGCCAACACGGAGCCGTAGCGTTTGGTGAGGGCCTGGGTTGTGATCATCGGTTTCCTCTGGGCAGCACGGACAGTTCGGCGCCCGCTTGGGCGAGGACCTGACCGGACACCAGACCGGCCAGCAAATACGTTCGACGAGACCTCGCGGCCCGTACCACCACGAGCGACAACGGTGGAATGTCCAGCGAAACGGTGTTCTCGGCCGTCTTGGCCCCGGCCTTGGTGGCCGCGTCGATCGCGGAGTTGGCGATGTCGCGCGGGAGTTGAATGACCACAAAGGACGAAAGGCCGTAGCCGTACACCCCGATGCCCGGCAGCACCAGGTCGTGCAGCTCCCGTCCGGCCAGCTGCAACGGGGGCGTGGTGAGGCCGAGGGAGGCCAGGATCGGGCTGATGTCCGGTTCGTTGCCGACCTCGAACGGCGCGTTCTCCGGCGGCGTCATCACCGGCGAACCCAGCGAGAACTCCAGGAACCGGGCCATGATCACCGGCGACGACCCGCCCTTGGCGGTCACCTCGACCTGCAACGGCACCCCGGACTCGTCCGCCCAGAAGTCCACGAACCCGATCGTGGTGTCCCGATCGGCGGGTTCCAGCCGCAGCCCGGCCGCCGACACCCCCGCGACCCGTTTCGACGGGATGCCGTGCACCGGATCGCCTGGCGCGGCAGCGAGAATCCGGCGGGCGAGGTCGGGCGGCAGCAGGTCACCGGCCCGTGGCAACCGGATCGGCAGCTCGGGCACGGCGGTAAGCGTGCCTTCGCCGTAGTCCCACACGTACTCTGCGCCCTCGAACCGGTACACATCACGTTCGTTGGCGGTGTTGAGCACATCGAACCGGAACTGGTCGCGCCCGTTGTACCAGGTGCGCATCTGCGTCGTGCCGGTCAGCATCGATGTCACCGAGGCGAGTTTGGGCAGCTCGGGCACGGCGAGCCGGCCGACGCTCTCGGCGTAGCCCTGGTGGGCGATCCCATCGGAGCCGAGCATCAGGCCGCGCAGCCGGGCCGCGTCGGTCGTCGAGCCCGACGCGGGCAAGGACACGACCGGCACCGCGGCCGCGGCGGCGGTCAGCCCCGCGACCACGAACCAGCGTCTGTTCCGCCGAACTTCCAAGGTCCCATCCTCACCGCGAGTTCGGGTGTCAGGTCCTACGATCCACAAAAGGCGAACAATCCGGGTAAAGATTGAAAACGTGAGAACGTGGTGGCGAGGCCTCAGCGCCCGCCGGCGGCTGCTGCTGACGATCGTGTCCGCGCTGGTCGTGGTGCTGGTGGCGGCTTTCGTGGTGCCCCGCCTGCTGTCCGGCTCGCCCACCGCGGACACCTCCAAACCTGGCACAGTTCTGCTGATCCCCGGCTACGGCGGCAGCCAGGCGGCCCTCGACGTCCTCGCCGAGGCCATCCGGGCGACCGGCCGCGAGGCCCAGGTCATCTCCCTCCCGGGCGACGGCACCGGCGACCTCCAGGAGCAGGTCGCGGCCCTCGACAAAGATGTCCAGCAGGCATACGCGCGCGGCGCGCCGTCGGTAGACCTGATCGGCTACTCGGCGGGCGGGGTGGTCGCCCGGCTCTGGGTCGACCGCAACCCGCGTTCAGCCCGCCGGGTGATCACCCTCGGCTCGCCCCTGCACGGCACCCAGGTTGCCTCGACGGGCACCACAGTCCTCCCCGACGCCTGCCCCACAGCCTGCAAACAGCTGGCCGTGGGCAGCACGATCCTCAAGCAACTCGAGAACCGCCCCGTCCCGGTCCCCTGGCTGTCGGTGTGGACGGAACAAGACCAAACCGTCATCCCACCCGACTCGGCCCGGCTCGACGGCGCCGTGAACGTCCCGCTGCAGGCCGTGTGCCCGGCAGCCCAGGTGACCCACTCCGACCTGCCCACCAACCCCGCCGTGACCAAACTCGTCCTCCAAGCCATCAGCACAAGCCCGTTGACCCAACCCACATCCAGCGTCTGCGGTCGCTGAACAGGGCGGGGAAGGCGCGGGCGATCAGCAGTTCTGGCCCAGCAGTCGCAGCGTTGATAGCATCTGCCCAACGGCCTGTTCTTGGGGTCGCGCAGCCGGATCGTGGGTGGGGATAGGCCACCCAAGGGGTGTCTGGGCGCGATTCGTAGTGGCCCACTGAGAAACCACTCGCGGCCTATCCGAGCGAGCCGGACTCAGATCTACCAGTCACGGACTGGTCGAGCTGAGTGCGGCCCCGTCTCTCTCGACCAGAGGGAGCGGAGGCACGGGACATGGCCGAGCCAGTCACCATCACGCTGACCGTCGTCGCTGTCGCCACTGCCGTGACGGCCTTGTTCCGCTATCTCCCAGCGGTCATCTGCGCATGGCGGGCCGAGCGAAAAGACCTGCCCAAGCTGGTGAAGGAGATGTACGGCGCCAAACGCTCGGATGCCGTGCCCCAGCGCAGGCTTGGCTCGACGAGCGCGCAAAGTCCCCCGTCGCCTGGCAAACCCGATCGCGGAACGTAGGTCCGGTGGCTAGAAAGGGGGGATGACAGCACAGGACTGGGTGGCCTGGCACGACAAATACGACAACCCCGACCATCCCATGCACCACCGCCTCGCGCTGGTGCAGCGACGGATCCGCGACGCCCTGGACGATCAACCGCCAGGCCCGATCAGGGTGCTGAGCATGTGCGCGGGTCAGGGCCGGGATCTGCTCGGCGCGCTGGCCGATCATCCCCGCCGAGCCGATGTGACGGCCCGGCTCGTCGAGCTCGATCCGGGCAACGCGGCCCGTGCCGAGGGTTTTCCGGGTGTCGAGGTGGTCGTCGGGGACGCGAGCCTGAGCAGTGCGTACGCCGGGATCGTGCCCGTCGGTCTCGCGTTGGTGTGCGGGGTGTTCGGCAATGTCTCGGATGCGGACATCGAGCAC
>CBIMJO010001370.1:0-3323 GCA_966244135.1 uncultured Actinocrispum sp.
ATGATCTGAGCCCGCTCGGCCACCCGCCGCTCTGCCGAACCCGCACGGCGCAGCAACTCGACACGCTCAGCCTCCGACAGCACGATCTCCACAGCAGACGGACCCCTGTGCGACATGCCAACAAGGTAACAACTAACCCATAGAATTTCAGGCGCGACGCACTAGTTGCAGGGTGGGGCGTAGGTCAGTTGGGAGAGGTGGCGGGACCATTGGTCCTCTGTCAGGACGTTGGTGGTGGAGGCGCAGATTCTGGTTATCGCGTGGGTCATGTCCAGGTCCCAAAGGCGGACCAGGGTGTCCGCGGTGGTTGAGGCCAGGTAGTTGTGGGTGGGGTTGAAGGCGACGGCGTAGCCGGTTTGGGAGTTGGTGAGTTCGGCGGTTTGGGTGGGTTCGTCGGGGTTGGTGATGTTCCAGAGGCGGACGGTTTTGTCTTTCCCGGTTGAGGCGAGGGTGTGGCCGTCTTGGCTGAAGGAGATGCTGCTCACCGACTCCGTGTGGCCGGTGATGGGGTGGCCCAGCATGGTTGGGGTGGCTGGGTTGGTGACGTTCCACAGGACGATGGAGTTGTTGGTGTCGTTGTTCGTCGCGAGGGTGTGGCCGTCGGGGCTGAAGGCGAGGATGGTGCCGTTCTGGCCGGCCAAGGGGGCGCTGATCGGTTTGGGGTGGGCGCGGTCGCGGAGGTCGAACAGGCGCAGGGTCTTGTCGTCGCCGATGGTGGCGAACAGGTCGCCGGAGGGGCTGAACTTGAAGTCGTTCAACGATGATGCGGCGGGGTCGCCGGTGGGCAGTGTGGTCAGCGGTTTGGGGTGTGCTGGGTCGGTGAGGTCGAGGTAGGTGACGGAGGCGTCGCCGTCCTTGACTGCCAACACCTTCTTGTCGGGGGTGAGGGCGACGATGCCGCCGTAGCGGGTTTCCAGGACCAGAGGGGCGCCGATCGGCTTGGGGTTGTGGACATCCGCGACATCCCAGATCCGGACCGTGTGGTCACCGCTGGTGGTGATGAGCATCTGGCCGTCGTCGCTCAACGCGAGGTGGTTGACGTAGGTGCTGTGGCCGGTGAGGGCTGCGCCCGCGATGGGGTGGGCCGGGTCGGTGACGTCCCACAGTCGTGCGGTCTTGTCACCGCCGGCGGTGGCGAGGACGCGGCCGTTGCGGCTGAACTCCAGGGCGCTGACGTAGTACGAGTGTCCAATGAGGACTGTTGATGGCAGTGACCACAGGCTTGTTGAGCCGTCGGCGCTTCCGGTGACGACTGTGTGGCTGTCCGGGCCGAAAGCGACGGTGTAGGTTCCGCTGTTGCTTGAGGCTAGGGCGGGGCCTACCTGTTGGGGGTTGGTGGGGTCGGTCAGGTTCCACAGGCGTGCCGTGCTGTCCATGCCTGCGGAGGCGAGCATCTGGCCGTCGGGGCTGAACGCGACCTCCCACACCGGTGAGCTGTGGGTGGTGATGGGTTGGCCGAGGGGTTGGGGGCGTTCGCGGTCGGCGATTGTCCACAGCCTGACCGTCTTGTCCTCGCCCGCGGTGGCGACCAGCTTGCTGTCCGGGCTGAACGTGACCGAGTGGACCGAGTCGGCGTTGCCGGTGAGGGGCCGGCCCAGCGGGATCGGATTGGCCAATGTGGACACGTCCCAGAGCCGGACGGTCTTGTCGTCGCCCGCGGTGGCGAGCGTGCGCCCGTCGCCGGCGAACTCCACCGAGCGAACCGGTCCACTGTGGCCGGTGAGCTTGGCCAGCAGCTTGGGGTGGGTGGGGTCGCTGACCTGCCAGAGGCGCGGGAAGGTGTCCTCGTTGGCGGTCGCGAGGGTGGTGCCGTCCATGCTGTACGACATCGAGTAGATCGTGCCGCCCTCACCCGGGATACTGGCCAGCGCAACGGGTTTGGCCGGGTCGCTGATGTCCCACACGCGGATCGTCTTGTCGTCGCCCGCGGTCGCGAGCCGGGTGCTGTCCGGGCTGAACACCGCGGAGGTGACCCAGCTGGTGTGCGCGCGGATCGGTTCACCCAGGGGCTTGGGGTGGCCGTGGTCCTGGACGTCCCACAGCCGCACGGTGTTGTCGAACCCGGCGGTGGCCAGCATCCTGCCGTCCGCGCTGAACGTGGTCTCGTACACCGAACCGGTGTGCCCGCCCAGGATCGGCGTGGCCAGCGGCATGTTCTGGCTCATCAGCACGCGCGAGTAGACGTCCGCGTCGGTCGGCCGCAACCCGTGCGCGACCAGGCCCAGCTGCGCGGACAACGACGGGTTGCTGTCCTGCAGGCGATCCGCCTCGGCGAGCACCTGCCGGAACTCGGCGTCGTCACGCTCGTTGATGGCCAGCACGGCCGCGATCCCGGCCACCACAGCCAGAACGCAGACCAGCGCCACGGCGGCCCGGCGGGTCCAGATCGAGCGCCGCCGGAAGCGCGCCGACGCGTCCAGGAAGTCCTGCGCGGTGCTGCTCGGCCGCCCGGACTGGGTCCGGTAGAGGGCACTCTCGAGGCGGGCCCCGCGGTACAACAGGGATGGGTCGCGGTTCTCGGCGTCCCAGGCCTCGGCGTCCTCCTCCAGGCGCTGGCGCGCGAGGTTGCCGGCCCGGTCCCGGTCGATCCAGCTGCGCAGCCGCGGCCACGCCTGCAGCAAAGCCTCGTGGGTGATCTCCACCGAGTCGGCGTCCAACGTCACCAGCCGCGCCCGCGCGAGGGTCTCGATCGCCTCCTCGGCGGCGGCGTGATCACCGGACCGGCCCACGATCTCGGCCCGCGTCGAGCGCCGCCGGGTGTCCCGCGTGTTCCGGCCGACGTGGACCAGCCCCAACAGCACGTCGTGGGTGGCGTTCTGACCTGCGGGCGCCAGCTCGGCCCAGGCGCGCTCGGCGGTCGCGGCGACCGCGCCCTGGATCCCACCCGCGGCCCGGAACCCGGCGATGGTGAGCTTTCCGGCCTGACGTCGTTGCCAGGTCGCCAGGAGGGCATGCGACAACAACGGCAGTGCGCCAGCGTCGTAGGCACCCCCGGTGGTGTGCTCGGACTTACTGCTCACCCCGAGGTCGCGGACGATCAGGTCGACCAGGCCGGGCTCGAACTGCAGGCCGACCGCCTTGGCCGGCCGGGTGATCGCGTCCCGCAGCTCGGCCGCGGTCATCGCACCCAGCACCATCTGCCGTTCCTGCAGCGCCTCCGCCAGTTCGGGGAAGTCCAGGCAGTGCCCATAGAAGTCGGCGCGCACACCCAACGCGACCAGCGCGGGCGCGTCGTCGCCGGTACAGGCCGCGTGCAGGGCCGCGACGAACACCCGCCGCTCGTGCTCGTTGCGGCACAGCGTGAAGGTCTCCTCGAACTGGTC
>CBIMJO010001371.1:0-3310 GCA_966244135.1 uncultured Actinocrispum sp.
TTGACACCGGTGGTGCGCGACGTTTGCAGCTGGTAGTAGTACTGGCCTGGCCCCACCTGGAACTCGGCGGTCGGTTCGTCACCCCAGATGGCGTTCTTGAGCTGGAGCCGGGGCTGTGCTCCGGAGTGGGTCAGCCTGAGCGCAAGCGTCTCGCTTGGCCCGAACCTGGGGTCGTGGACGAAGAGCGTGACAACCGGGTCGTCACCCGCCAGGGCCGGCCGCCCTCTCCACTTCGGCCCGATGTCGGTTCCGCTGGTGATCCGCCAGCTGCGCACCGGCTGGCCGGCGCTGTCGACCCTCGCGACGGTCAGTTCGCGCGCGGACGGGGAGGTCAGCACGAGCTGGCCACCGTCCGGCAGAGGCAGGCGGTTCTCTGGTAAGGGGATCTGCTGGTCCAATGGCAGCGGCGCGCCCGCCGCGGTGGTCACCGGCGTCGCCCGGCCGGCCACGGCGTAGAGCACCCCATCAGGTGTCCGGAACAGGTCCGTTCCCGACGCGTTGATCACTGCCATCGGCGCCTGCCAGAGCACTCGGCCATCCGCAGCCACCGAGCGCAGGGTCATGTACGGGCCGACGGCATATTCGGTGACATAGAACGTGCCGTTCGGGCCGAGCGCGAACGCGTCGGGAAGGAACGGCAGCGGCACTGTCAGCGTCGGCCGGCCGGGCCTGCCCGGCGGCCACCCGAGCAGTCGTTTGTTCAGCTCGTCGAGCAGCCAGACGGAGCCGTCGGCGGCGACTTCGAACGAGGACGGACCGAGTTGGACTCCCGCGCTGAATCCCATTCCGGGCCCTGGTTGCGCCCAGCCCACACCGTCCGCGCCGACCTGGGCGACGATGGCGTCCACCGTGGTGGGCTTGCCGAACTCGTGCACGCCCAAGGACACTTCGACTGTGGGCGCATCGACGCCCCCGCCGCTCGCGACGGCCTGCGGCGACACCCCGACGACAAAGCCTGCCGTGGCCACCGCCAAGACAATCGCGCTGTACTTACGGAGACTGGCTAACCCCATGGGTAACACCTCCCGGACACGGCTGTGGCACCGAGGTGGGCCGTGGTCTTCTCGCGGCCGGTAACTGCCCCGGCGAACAGCCGACTCCGACCCAACCGTGCCGCCTGCGGACGAACACGAGCAGTGTCATCCGACTCGCTCTCGCCGGGACCATCGGTATTTTTCGACCTGACCGGCGGCTGGTTCGGGCGGTGCGATGCCGCACCGACCTCGATGTGACGGTGGCAGGCTCGCTGTCGAAGGAGGATCACATGATCACTTCAGCGCAGGTCGAGTCCCTGGACGCCGCGGATCCGCTGGCCGCCCACCGGGCCGCGTTCGCCTTACCGGACAACCTCATCTACCTGGCCGGGAACTCGCTCGGGCCGCTGCCGGTCGCGGCGCAGGCCCGGGTCGGTGAGGTGGTGGCCGAGGAGTGGGGGAACGGGCTGGTCGGGAGCTGGAACAAGGCGGGCTGGTTCGACAAGCCGCGGACGGCCGGTGAGCTGGTCGCGCCGCTGATCGGAGCGGCGCCAGGCCAGGTGGTGGTGTGCGACACGACCTCCATCAACCTCTACAAGGTGCTGATGGCCGCGGTGGCGATGCGGCCAGGACGGAAGGTGATCGTCGCCGAGGCGGACGCGTTCCCGACCGACCTCTACATGACCGAGGGCGCGCTGGGCTTGTTGCCGGGGTATCAGCGCCGCCTGATCGGGGCGGACCTGGCGTCGGCGCTGGGACTCGATGTGGCCGTGGTGGTCTTGAGCCACGTCGACTACAAGACGAGCGCGGTGGCTGATCTTGTGGAGGCAACCCGGCTGGTGCATCGCAGCGGCGCGCTGGTCATCTGGGACCTCTGCCACAGCGTCGGCGCTTTGCCGGTACGGCTGGACGAGGCGGAGGCCGATTTCGCGGTCGGCTGCACGTACAAGTACCTGAACGGCGGGCCGGGCGCGCCTGCGTTCGTCTACGTGGCCCAACGCCATCAGGAGGTCGCGACGCATCCGTTGTCGGGGTGGCACGGGCATCAGGCGCCGTTCGACTTCGAGACGCATTACGTTCCCGCACCGGGGATCGACCGGTTCCGGTCCAGCACCCCACACGTATTGTCCTACGCGCCGCTGGAGGCGAGCCTGCGGTTGTGGCAGGACGTCGATCTCGACCAGTTGCGCGCCAAGAGCATGGCGCTGTCGGAGCTGTTCCTTTCCTTGGTGGAAGCGGACTTCGAGGTCGTCGGCCCGCGAGACCCGGCCCTGCGCGGCAGCCACATCGCCCTGCGCCACGAACAGGGCTACGGGCTCGTGCGCGCCCTGATCGACCGCGGCATCGTCGGCGACTTCCGCGCCCCCGATGTACTCCGGTTCGGTCTGGCACCGCTCTACACCCGGTACATCGACGTCTGGAACACCGTGCAGGCGCTGAAAGACGTCTTCATCACACGCGCGTGGGCGAACCCTGCCTACCAAACCCGCGCCACCGTCACATGAGCAGGAACTTGAGCAGAGCGGGAATCATCTCGGCGACCTTCTCACCGGTCTCGACGCGGAATTCGTCCACTTCGGACGCCAGTTCGGCCATGTCGTCGCGCACACCCGCCAAGTCGCCGCGACCCACGGAGTCGATGGTGCGGTCGACGAGCGCGTTCGCACCCGCGCCGGCCCACCTGGCTCCGAAGTGACCTCCGATGACCCGGCCGGCCAACCCGCCCACGACTGTGCCTGCACCGGGACAGAACAGGCTCCCGATCCCGGCTCCGATAAAACCAGCGCCGGCACCGCCGGCGAGACCACCGCCGAACTGTGCGGCGGTCACCGTCGCTGATCGGTAGGCCACCCGGGCGGCACGCTGTTTCCCGGTCAGATCATCCTGATCGGCGTCCTGGGCCCACTGGCGGGCGCCGTTGGCGATAATGCCCAACCCGATACCGGTCCATTTCAGCGCATTGCCCGCCTTGGCCAGCTTGTCGAAGGTGGTGTCCGTGCCGGCCACCCAACCGGCGATGCCTCCGTCCGGTGCGACCCGCAGGACGTGCCGCACGCCCCCGGGCAGGTCCAGCCTCACCACCGCACCAGAGCCGCGCACGCGGGGCGCGAACTCGAGAGCCCGGGCCGCCACCGACTCGACCGACCACCCGTTGGACCCCAACGTCCCCACTACCTGCACCGGCTGTCCGTAGCCGACTTTCTGCACCAGACCGACCACCGTGTTGATGTGCCCGTTCGCGGTCTTCGCGCGTTGTCCATTCCGGGCGATGAACTCGGCAGCTGAGGTTCCCCCGCTTTGCCGGAGACTTGGTTGTCAGGATTCGTCCGGCTCGG
>CBIMJO010001372.1:0-3308 GCA_966244135.1 uncultured Actinocrispum sp.
GCGTGCGGGCGAGGGCGGGCAGGTCGGCTACTGGCTCACTGGTCGGCACCGGCACATGGTCGCACCAGCGGCGAACCCGCCCGCCGACGGGAACCGGAACCGCATCCGTAGAGTTGGACATCTAGGACAGCTGTCGAGCGGGCGGCTGTCGGTCAGAAAAAAGATCGCTACACCAGGAGCGTGTCCAGTGGCCTCCAGGCCCTCGATCGGCTTGCCGAAGCTGTCTCGCCGCAGCCGCATCCTGCTGATCATCGCGGCGGTGATCATCCTCATCCTTCTTGTCGGGGCCCGGCTGCTCGACACTTATGTGGAATGGCTCTGGTTCGGTGAGGTCGGGTTCCGCTCGGTGTTCACCACCCAGATCCTGACCAGGATCGCGCTGTTCTTCGCCATCGGGATATTCGTCGGCGGCTCGCTCGCGATCAGCCTGATCGTCGCCTACCGCACCCGGCCGGTGTTCGTCCCCGTCTCCGGCGCGGAGGACCCGCTCGCGCGCTACCGCTCCACCGTGGTGCAGCGGCTGCGCCTGTTCGGCATCGGGTTGCCGCTGGTCACCGGCCTGATCGCGGGCTGGACCGGGCAGGGCGACTGGCAGAAGGTGCAGCTGCTGTTCAACGCGGTGCCGTTCGGCCAGACCGACCCCGAGTTCAACATCGACATCGGGTTCTACGCGTTCAAACTGCCGTTCTACGAATGGCTGATCGGGTGGTTCTACGTCGCCCTGGTCATCGCGTTCATCGGCGCGGTCATCACGCATTACCTGTTCGGCGGGATCCGGCTGGCCGGTCGCGGCGGGCAGTTGTCCGGTCCGGCGCGCGTGCACCTTTCCATGGTGGCCGGGCTCTTTGTCCTGGTTTACGCGATCGACTACTTCTTCGACCGGTACACACTGTTGTGGTCGAGCCGCAACGACCAGTTCACCGGTGCCACGTACACCGACCTGAACGCGGTCATGCCGGCCAAGCTGATCCTGATGTCGATCGCCATCTTCTGCGCGGTCGCGTTCTTCGTCGGCGCTTTCCTGCGCAACCTGCAGCTGCCCGCGATCGCGCTGGTGCTGCTGGTGCTGTCCGGCCTGCTGGTCGGCGTCGCCTGGCCGGCGGTGCTGGAGCAGTTCTCGGTCAAGCCGAACGCGAACGAGAAAGAGGCGAAATCGATCGAACGCAACCTGAATGCCACCAAACAGGCATTCGGGCTGACGGACGACAAGATAACGATCGACAACTACCAGACGGGCTCGTCGACCTCGACCGACACACAGATCCGCAACGACACCGGCACCATCCCGAACACGCGGCTGCTCGACCCGAGCATCCTGTCGCCCACGTTCAACCAGCGAGAGGCCCGGGCCAACTTCTACAGCTTCCCGGACAAGCTGGACATCGACCGGTACACAGTGGACGGCAAGGTCCAGGACTACATCGTCGCGGCGCGCGAGGTGAACACCTCGAAGCTGACCGACACGCAGAACACCTGGATCAACAAGCACATGGTCTACACGCACGGCAACGGGTTCGTCGCCGCGCCGGCCAACAAGATCGACCGCGCGCCGTCCACCGACGCCAGCGCGCAGGGCGGCTACCCGGTGTTCACGGTCAGCGACCTGAACGCCATCAACACCAAGCAGAGGATGGACATCCCGGTCACCGAGCCGCGGATCTACTACGGCGAGCTGACCCAGGACTACGCCATCGTCGGCGGCTCACCGGGCGAGGCGCCGGGCGAGGCCGACTCGGCCAACGACAAGAGCTACTTCTACAAGGGATCCGGCGGTGTGCCGGTCAACGGCTGGTTCAACCGGCTGGTGTTCTCGGCGTACTACGGCGAGCGAAACATCCTGTTCAACACCGGCATCGGGGACGGCTCGAAGATCATCTACAACCGTGACCCGCGGGAGCGCGTGAAGCTCGCGGCGCCGTGGCTGACGGTGGACACCGACCCGTACCCGGCCGTGGTCGACGGCAAGATCATGTGGATCGTCGACGGCTACACCACCCTGGACAACTACCCGTACGCGCAGTCCACATCGCTCGGTCAGGTGACGACCGACTCGCTGGCCGGCGTGCCGCGCCAGCAGGACCGCAAGATCGGGTACATCCGCAACTCCGTCAAGGCCACCGTCGACGCGTTCAACGGCAGCGTGACGCTGTACGGCATCGACGACCAGGACCCCGTGCTCAAGGCGTGGTCCAAGGTGTTCCCCGGCACCGTGCAGCCCAGCAGCGCGGTGCCCGAGGAGCTGCGCAAGCACTTCCGGTACCCGGAGGACCTGTTCAAGGTGCAGCGCGACCTGCTCGCCCGGTACCACGTGAAGACCCCGCAGGAGTTCTTCTCCGCGCAGACCTTCTGGGACGTGCCGTCCGACCCGACCAAGGAAGGCGGGCTCGACCCGACCGGCAACGCGGCCAAGCAACCGCCGTACTACGTGCTCGCACAGGCACCCGGCCAGTCACAGCCGACGTTCCAGGTCACCAGCGCGCTGAACTCGTTGAAACAGCAGTTCCTCGCGGCGTGGGTCTCGGTGTCGTCCGACCCGGCCGACTACGGCCACTTCAGGGTGCTTCGACTACCAACAGAAGGCGACACCATCCCAGGCCCGATCCAGGTGCAGAACCAGTTCCGCACCACCGATCAGTTCACAAGGGACAGAACGCTGTTCCAGAACACGGGCACTGACATCCAGTACGGCAACCTGCTGACCCTGCCGGTCGGCGGCGGCCTGCTGTACGTCGAACCGATCTACCTGAAACAGAAGGACATCAACGCCTTTCCGCAGCTGGCGCGGGTCCTGGTGTCCTACAAGAACAGGGTCGGCTTCTCGTCCACGTTGGAGGAAGCGCTCAACCAGGTCTTCGGCCCCGGCGGCGGCGCGAACACCACCAAACCCGAGGACACCTCCGGCAACACCCCATCGACAACATCGGGGACCTCCTCAACAGCGACCCCGCCGGCCAACAACAGCGGCGCGGCATCCCCCGAGGTCAGCCAAGCGGTCACCGACATCCAGAACGCGATCGCGAAAATCAACACCGCCCAGAAGAACGGCAACCTCGGCGACCTCGGCAAAGCCATCGAAGAACTCGACGCCGCCACCAAACGCTTCACCGACGCCAAGGCCAAAGCCGGCCAAACCTCGGCCCCACCCCCCAGCAGCAACCCACCATCATCACCAACCCCAGGTCAAGGCGGCGGCTGACCAGCAAAGGGGGTGCAAACCGACCCCGGTTTGCACCCCCGCAAGACCGCCACGTAAGATTGAAAACACACCGCGGGGTGGAGCAGCTCGGTAGCTCGCTGGGCTCATAACC
>CBIMJO010001373.1:0-3305 GCA_966244135.1 uncultured Actinocrispum sp.
CGGGGAAGATCTCACTGCGGCGGGGCACGTCGAACGCGGCTTCCTCGACGCGGTAGAGCTGTTCGTAGAACGCGGGCAGCCCGCGGCCGCCGTACTCCGGTGACCGGCTCAGCGCGCCCCACCCGGCGTCGAACCGGGCGCGTTCCCAGGCCTGGCCGCGTTCGGTGTGCTCGCGTTCCTGCTGCTCGGTCCAGTTGTCGAACACCGCCACCGAGTCGTCGCCCATGCCCCAGGCCGAGGACGACCGCGGCTCGGCCACTGTGGACAGCCATTGCCTGGCTTCGGCGCGGAACCGTTCGGGGCCGGTCATCGGGTCAGCACCGTGCACGCGCTCACGCCCGGAGCGCCGTAGACGTGGGTGAACCCGACTCGCGGCTCGCCGGGCACCTTCCGTGCGCCCGTGCGTCCTCGTAACTGCTGGACGATCTCGTAGACCTGGCGCAGCCCGGACGCGCCGATCGGCTCACCGTTGGCGATGCAGCCGCCGTCGGTGTTGACCGGCATCCTCCCGCCGATCTCGGTGGCTCCGGTGGCGATCAGCTTCTCCTGGTCGCCGTCCGCGCAGAACCCGCACTCGGCCAGGTGCATGATCTCCGCGCCGCTCTCGGTGTCCTGCAGCTGGGCGACGTCCACATCGGACGGTCCGAGCCCGGCCTCGTCGAAGGCCGCGGCCGCGGCGTCGCGGCTGACACTGGTGGGCGAACCGGGTTCGAGCACTGGGCTGAACACCTCGAAGGATCCAGGCCGCCTTGTCCGGACCACGGCCGAACGTAGGGCGACAGTGTCCCGCTTGGTGACCGAGGGAGAGCACAGGACGAGCGCCGCCGCGCCCTCCCCTGGAGAACAGAACATGAACCTGGTCAGCGGGTCGTTGACCATACCGGAGTCGAGGATCTCGGCCGCGCTGATCTGCTGGCGCCGCCACGCTTCCGGAGTGAGGCTGCCATTGCGGTACGCCTTCTCGGCAACCAGCGCGAGGGTCTGCGGCGTGATGCCGTGGTCGTGCATGTAGCGCTGGATCTTCATGCCGAAGAACTGGGTGGTCACCATCAGGCCGTCACGTCCGTAGCCCTCGTCCAGGCCCCAGTCGGCGGGGCGCGGGTCGAACGCGCCCCGCGGGTGCTTGTCGAAGCCGACCGCCAGCACGACGTCCGCCATCCCGGACCTGATCGCGTTGACCGCCGAGACGAGCGCGCTTGCCCCAGTGGCACAACCGTTCTTGACGTTGATGAACGGCAGCCCGGTCAGGCCCAGGTCGGCGACGAGGGTGTCGGCGAGCCCGGCGGCGTCACTGCCGCCGAACGCCGCGCCCACCCTGGACCATGGGATCCCGGCATCGGCCAGCGCCGCGGTCGCTGCCTCCACCGCGTGGTCGCGGCCGGACCGTGCCGAGCGCCCGAACGCGGTGCGTGCGGCGCCGCAGATCAGCACGTCGGTCAAGAGTCCTCCTCGAGGGGTGTCGCGTGCGGGACTCCCGTGGTCGCCTCGACCCGCAGCCGCATTCCGATGTGGACAGTCGCTGGGTCGGCGATGTCGAGCACGGCGGCCACTCGTGGGCCACCATCGAGCTCGACGTATCCCAACGCGAACGGCCGGAAGCCTTGCCGCGGTGGAACATAGGGCGGCGACTTCGGCTCGAACCGTTGCACGGTCCAGGTCCACAACGTGCCCTCGGCTGGCAGGGACACGCCTGCCGGTGTCATCGTCCTGTCCACTTGGGCTCGCGCTTCTCCAGGAACGCGGCCACCCCTTCCGCGGCGTCCTCAGAGTTCAGCGTGACACCGACCGCCAGGTGCTCCATCACCATCAGCGAGTGGATGTCCGCGTCCAGGCTGCGATCGATGGTCATCTTGGTGATGCGCATCTGGAACGGGCTCTTGTCGGTGAGGTGGCTGATGAACTCCGTCACGGTGTCGTCCAGCTCCTCAGCGGGAGCGGAGGAGTTGATCAGGTCGAAGTCCGCGGCCTCCACACCGGACAGCAGCTTGCCGGTCATCATCAGTTCCTTGGTCTTCCGGATGCCGATCATCCGCGGCACCCGGTAGATCGGCCCGGCACCGCCGAACAGCGCCCGCCGGATGTGGAAGTCGCCGATCTTGGCGTCGTCCGCGGCGATGGCGAAGTCGCAGGAGATCATCAGCTCGAACCCGCCCGCGGTGACGTAGCCCTCCAGCACGGCCACCGACGGCGTGTTCATCGAGTAGAGCCGGTCGCAGACCTTGGCCGAGATGATCGCCACGTCCATCGCGGTCGAGCTGCCGATGTAGTCGGCCTGCAGGCTGTCGAGGTCGAAGCCGGAGCAGAAGGTGCCGCCGCGGCCGCGCAGGACCAGCACGCGCAGGTCCGGGTCCTCGTCGACCTCGGTGATGATCTCGTCCAGCCGGCGCAGGATCGGCACGGTCACGCAGTTGCGCTTGTGCGGCCGGTTGAGCCACACCCGGGCCACGTTGCCGTCCCGCTCGAACTGGATCTCGTCTTCAACGGCCATCTTCGTCTCCTACCTGAACTGGATTCAGTTCAATTTAACGGTCGGTGCAGTCCCGGTGTCAATACCGCGACCGGTCAGATCAGTGCTTTGGCGAGGCGTGCGCTGTGCTCTCGTGGGGTGCCGAGGAGAACCTCGGCCGAACGCGCCCGCCGGACATAGCGGTGCGCGGGGTGCTCCCAGGTGAAGCCGGTTCCGCCGTGCAGCTGGACGTATTCGGCCACTGCGAGCCGGTACGCGCCGGTGCACACCATGGCCGCCGCGGTTGCCGCCACCGGCAGCTCCGGGGCATCGGTGGCCGCGCACGCGGTGGCGTAGGCACTGGCCGACCGCGCCGCCTCGTACTCGACGAGCAATGTGGCCAGGCGGTGTTTGACCGCCTGGAAGGACCCGATCGGTCTGCCGAACTGTTTTCGTTGCCGCACGTAGCCAACGGTCGCGTCCAGCGCGTGCCCGATGCCGCCAAGCTGTTCCGCGGCGAGTGCGGCCCGCCCGATGTCGAGCACGTGGGGCACGATGTCCGCGGCGCCGATCAACATCGCGGGCGCGGCCCGGAACTCCACCAGCGCCTGGGGTCTGGTCTCGTCGAGCACTCTGCGCTGGGTCCGTGCCACGGTGTCCGCAGTGGGCTCGCAGGCGAACAGCAGCTCGCCAGCTTGAACCAAGATCAGGTCGGCGTCCGCTCCGGAGAGGACGAAGTCCGCGGTGCCGGCCAGCGTCCAGCCCTCTGGTCCCTCGCGTGCCTGGACCGTCGCGTTGAGCGCCACGCTCGCGGTGCGGGTGCCGTCAGCGATGCCCGGCAGATAACGGCCGCACGCCT
>CBIMJO010001374.1:0-3299 GCA_966244135.1 uncultured Actinocrispum sp.
CACCGACGGGCAGCGGGAGGACGACAGCGTCCGCGCGCTCTACGACGACGCTGTCCACAGTGCCGACTATGCCGAGGGAGTGCGGGCATTCCTGGAAAAGCGCCCGCCCAGGTTCTAACGTCCACTCAAGACTTGTGACATAGCCGGGACTCGAGCACCCGTAACGTCTCCAGATACTAGTAATTCCCTTGTGGCGGTGACTTTTTCGCGCCAGTGCGTTGCCCTTTTAACCAGTGCGCCCGGCGTAGCCGTTCGGGTAGCGTCGCCAGCGTTCGTTCAAAGTCGAACTTATCCACAGGTTCGGACTTGTCCACAGGGGAGTACCAGTTATGTCCCGTCATGCCGTTCGCCCAGGGTTCCCGGCCTTCGAGGTCAGCGCCGAGCTGCGTGGCCGCGCGCCCAAGCACCGCAAGGTCGTCGAGAAGATCCGGTTCCGGCGCACCGAGAAGCCACCGACCGAGGAGCAACCGGCGGCGGCCTGAGGCGTCAACATCTTCAGGAGCCGGGGAATTCCTTGGTTCCGTGGCCTTTTCCCGCCACCGGCACCAGCCGTGAAGTGCTGCCCGGGCCGGGAACCGAGGTGTAGCGTCGCCCACAACTCGTTCGAAGTTGAACTTTCAACACAGGTACACAGCAAGGGGAGTCGGGGAACATGTCTCGTCACGCAGTCCGCCCAGGGGTCACGCCGTTCCAGGTCAGCGCCGAGCTGCGGGGCCGCGCGCCCAAGCACCGCAAGGCCGAGGAGCAGCCGCGCACCGAGCAGAAGCAGCAGGAGCAGCCGGCCTCAGCGGCGGCGTGAGCGCGGCTTGTGCTCCAGGTGGGACAAGCCGTTCCAAGCCAGGTTGACCAGGTGCGCCGCGACCTCGTCCTTGCGCGGCCGGCGCACATCCAGCCACCACTGCCCGGTCAGGGCCACCATTCCGACGAGGGCCTGCGCGTACAGCGCCGCTAGTTTCGCGTCGTAGCCGCGGCTGCTGAAGTGCAGGCCCAGAATGTGCTCCACGTGACTCGCGATGTCGCCCAGCAGGCTGGAGAACGTCCCGGTCGAGCTGGCCACCGGCGAGTCGCGGACCAGGATGCGGAACCCGTCGGTCGACGAGTCCACGTAGTCCAGCAGCGCGAAGGCCGCCCGTTCCAGCAGCGCCCGGGGATCCATGCCCTCGGCCAGCGAGGCCGTGATCGACGTCAGCAGCTCGTCCATCTCGCGGTCCACGACCACCGCGTAGATGCCCTCCTTGCCGCCGAAGTGCTCGTACACCACCGGTTTGCTGACCCCGGCGCGGTGCGCGATCTCCTCGATCGACGCTCCGTCGAAGCCCTTCTCGGCGAACAGGGCCCGCGCGACGTCCAGGAGCTGCTGGCGGCGCTGGGTCCCGGTCATGCGGACCTTCGGCGCCGCCAGCTGCCTTGAGCCGCCCGCGGCCTGGTTGCTCCGTCTCACCCGGACAAGCTAGTCCTTGCCGGCCGCGAGCCGTTCCAGCCGCTGCGGCGTGGGCCAGCGCACGTCGTACACCCAGCCGAACCTCTCGAAGATCCAGATCAGCCGCGCCGAGGTGTCGATCTGGCCGCGCTGCACGCCGTGCCGGGCGCAGGTCGGGTCGGCGTGGTGCAGGTTGTGCCACGACTCGCCGAACGACAGGATCGCCAGCGGCCAGAAGTTCGCCGCCTTGTCCCGGCTCTTGAACGGGCGCTCACCGATCATGTGGCAGATCGAGTTGGTCGACCAGGTCACGTGGTGCAGGATCGCCACCCGGACGAAGCCGGCCCAGAAGAACGCGGTCAGCGCGCCCCACCAGGACATCGTGGCCAGCCCGCCGATCAGCGCGGGCAGCAGGAACGTCAGCACGGTCAGCGGCACGAACAGCTTGTTGACCCGGACGATGTCCTTGTCGGCGATCAGGTCCGGGGCGAACCGCTGCTTGTTGGTGACGTCCCGCTCGAAGATCCAGCCCATGTGCGCGTGCCAGAACCCGCGCGCGATGGCCAGCGGCGAGGTGCCGAACAGCCACGGCGAGTGCGGGTCGCCCTCGCGGTCGGAGAACGCGTGGTGCCTGCGGTGGTCGGCCACCCAGGTGATCGGCGGCGACTGGACGGCCATGCTGCCCATCACGGCGAGCATGATCCGCATGGGGCGCTTGGCCTTGAACGAGTTGTGCGTGAACAGCCGGTGATAGCCGACCGTGACGCCCAGCCCGGTGAAGTAGAAGAAGAAGATCCCGAGGCCCACGTCCAGCCAGCTCAACCCCCAACCCCACAACAGGGGAACGGCCGCGATGAGCGCCGCGAAGGGCAGCACGATGAACGCGTAGACCGCGATCTGGGTCGCCAGGTTCCGCTTGCCTTCGAACAGCGGTTTCGGACCCGCAGCCTGTTCCTCGGACTTGTCGAGGGTAGTTGTCATGCGCACACCTCATGTCTGACTAAGGTCAGCCTTACCTACGATCACGTAACTTACGACAGGGTAGGTTGCCGGAGGCGTCGCGCGCCAGCCTCTGGATTGCCTAGCACGCATGTCGGATAGCCGTTATGTGACGCTGCTAACGCCCAAACGGGTAGTCCCGGAGAACAAATTCCGCCGGGGGTCTCTCGCTGCCCAGGCAGGGTCGTGCGACGATGTCCAACCGTGAGCCCCGCGGCTCGCGGTCCGCCGTGGTGTAAAGGCAGCACCTCAGATTTTGGTTCTGATGGTCCAGGTTCGATCCCTGGCGGCGGAGCGGGTTGAAAGCGTCAACGTTTACGGGCAGGGGGTGCACCGCTGCGCCAGGAGCCGGACGAGGAGCACCCGCCAGCGCTGGATGAGAAGTCCGACGCGTGGCTGGTGGGTCGTGCCAGTGAGTTGCTGGCCATCACCCAGAGCGCGGGTCACGACGAGCAGGTCCTCAACGTCACCGAGGTGGACCACATGCTCGCCGAGGCCCGGCATCGGGGCGAGCCGCGGATGGTCGCCCAGTTGCTGAGGTCCGCTGTGGCCGTGCGCCTGGTCACGTCCGGCCAGGCCAGCACCGCGCAGCCGCTGCTCGACGAGATGTTCCTGCACACCGGACGGCACGGCCTGCTGGTACTGGAGGCCGACGCGCATGCGTTGCAGGGCCGGCTGCGGCTGATGGACGGCGCCGAGGACCTGGCGCTGAGCGAGGCCGCGATCGCGCTGGCGATGCTGGACGACGACCCCAACCCGGACGTGATGATCGGCCGGCGCAAATGGGACATCCTCCTTGCCTCGACGCTGATGGACATCGGCCTCGTGCTCACCCAGCTCGGCGTCTACGAAGAGGCCGACGCGGTGATGAACCGGGCCA
>CBIMJO010001375.1:0-3296 GCA_966244135.1 uncultured Actinocrispum sp.
CGACGGCTCCGCGCAACTGCGCGACGGGCTCAACCAGGGCCTCGGCCAGATCCCGCACACCGACGACCAGACCCGGGACGCCACCGCCAAGACCATCGGCAACCCGGTCGCGGTCAACACGGTCGGCGATATTCGCGCCGGCAGTTACGGTGCCGGACTGGCCCCGTTCTTCCTCGGCCTGGCCACTTGGATCGGTGCGTTCGTGCTGTTCCTGCTGATCAAGCCGCTGTCGACGCGGGCGCTGGCGGCCGGCCGGCTGCCGCTGTCGGTGGCCGTCGGTGGCTGGCTGCCCGCGGCCGGACTTGGCCTGGCACAGGTGGTTCTGCTGTTCAGCGTGGTCACCACGGTGGTCGGGATCGACGCGCACCGGCCGGTCGCCGCGTTCGCGTTCCTGGTCTTCGCGTCCATGACGTTCACCGCGATCCTGCACGGGCTCAACGCGTTCTTCGGCGCGGTCGGCAAGTTCCTCGGCCTGGTTCTGTTGATCCTGCAGCTGATCAGCGCCGGTGGGACGTTCCCGTGGCAGACCCTGCCGGACGTGCTCTACCCGCTGCATGCCGCGCTGCCCATGGGATACGTGGTCGACGGCATGCGCCACCTGCTCTACGGTGGATCGATGGCGAGCGTGGGCACCGATGTCCTGGTCCTGGCGGCGTACCTGGCCGGCGGCCTGGCAGTGTCCACTTTGGCCGCTCGCCGCCAGCAGGTCTGGACGGTGTCGAAGCTCAAGCCGGAGCTGGTGTTGTGAGCCCCCGTACGCAGGCGACCAAACGGAAGCTCTTCGAGGCGACGCTCAAGCTGGCCGCCGGCAAGGGAATGGTCGGCCTCACGGTGGACGAGATCGCGGCCGAGGCGGGCGTCGCCAAGGGCACGGTGTACTACAACTTCGGCAGCAAGGACGGCCTGGTCGACGCGCTGCTGCGGTACGGCGTGGACCTGCTCGCCGCCCGGCTGCGGGCCGCGACGGACACCGAGGAGCTGGTGGACGGGGCCTTCGCGTTCTTCGCCGAGTACCCCGCGTTCGCGCAGTTGCTGGTCAGCGAGCTGTGGCGGACCCCGGGCCAGTGGCACGACACGTTGACCCTGCTGCGCGACGACATCGTGTCGATCATCAAGATGCACATGCAGCGCCTGGCCGACGCGGGCCGGTTACCCTCCTCGGTCGCGGTCGGCACGGCATCCGCGGCCTTGTTCGGGACGCTGCTGGTGGTCGCGCTGGACTGGCAGGTGTTCCAGCCGCAACGCACCCGCGAGGAAGTGCGCGAATCGGTGATGATGCTGGTCAGGGGGCTTCGACCGGGGTCATAGTGGTCCAGGATTCCCGCCGGTGGGAACCGGGCCGCGGGCCCGTGCCTCATCAGTGTGGAGGAAGGGGCGAAGGTGACCGACGAATGGTTCGCGAGGCTCTACGAGACCGCCTACCGGCGGGTCGTGGTGTCCGCGTACGCGTTCAACGGGAACCTCAGCGACGCGGAGGAGATCGCCCAGGAGGCCTTCGCGATCGCCTACAGCCGGCGCCGGCGGGTGCAGGCCGCGGACAACCCGGAGGGGTGGCTGCACACCGTGGCCATCAACCTCGCGCGGCGCCGCTGGCGCCGGCGCACCACGCTGGACCGGTTGCTGCGCAAGGAGATCCCGCCGCAGCCGGTACCGCCGCCGGACTGGGTCGGTGAACACCAGGAGCTGCACGCCGCGATCCGCGGGCTGTCCGACGACCATCGGGCCGTCGTCGTGCTGTTCTACCTGGCCGACCTGCCGGTCGACGAGGTCGCCGCGGTGCTCGGGATCGCCCCGGGCACGGTGAAGTCGCGGCTGTCCCGGGCCCGGGCCGCGCTGGCCGAGCGCCTCGGCGTGCACAGTGAGGTGGGACATGGACGATCTTGACGGCAAGCTGTCCGCGCTGGGGGCGCGGCTGCGCGAGACCGTGCACCAGCCGGGCATCGACGAGGTGTACGCCCGCAGCTCCCGCCGGTCCAGCCGCCGCACCCTGCAGCTCGTGGTGATCGTGGTCGTGGCGGTGATCGCGGTGGCCATCCCGCTGCTGCGGGTCGGCCGCTCGGAGCCCGCGGTTCCGTTGCCTGCGCCCGGACTGGGGCCCAAGAGCCTGGACTTCTTCGACGCGGCACACGGTTTCGCCCTGTGGGTGAACTGTCCCGAGGGCGTGTACCGGCCGGGCCGGGAGAACTGCGCGCGGCAGCTTTCGTCCACACAGGACGGTCAGACCTGGAGGTCGGTCCCGGTGCCGCGGTCCGTTCCCGGGGACTACGGCGTCGTCCAGGCGCTCGGCCCGCGCAGCGCGCTTGTCCAACTGCTACCGGACGCGCCGACCCGGTTGTTCACCTCCGACGCGGGTGCCAGCTGGCAGGAGGTGTCCCGGCTGCCGACCGAGGGTTCGGTCGGCTCGATCCCGGACGGCGGGCTGCTGGAGATCAAGTGTTCCGGGTTCACCGTGCCCGGCGCCGACTGCGTGCACTCGCCGGTCGTCGTCGCGCTGCCGGGTTCGGGCAAGGTCGCCACGCTGACCACGAACCTGCCGTTCCAGCCGACCCTCGCCCAGCCGCTGCCGGACAGCGAGGGCACGTGGTGGCTGTACGGGATCGACCTGGTCACCGGCAACACCCTGGTGGCGCGGAGCTTCGACGCCGGCAAGACCTGGCAGGTCATCCCGGTGCCCGGCATCGTGCTGGCCACCGACGTGCGGATCACCGTGACCGCGGCCGGGAGCTTGCGCTACATGATCGTCACCGACCACGAGCAGCTGTCGGCGATCCTGTACAGCACCGACGGCGGGCACGCGTGGCAACCCGTCTCCGGAGAACACCCGACGGGAGTACGAGGAGCGGCCGATGTCGGCGCGGACGGCTCGTTGACACTGTGGACGGCCGACGGATCCATGGTCAGCCACGACTTCGGCCGGACATTCGGGAAAACGCCCGGCCAGCCCTGGCAGCCGCCGGTCCGCACGCGGGCCGGCCTGTTGAGTTTCCAGCCCGACAAGACAACCGTGCACTACCGCCTCAACGCCACCACCGGCGACCTGCCGCCACCCTCGTGAGTGGTTCCGGTCGCCCGAACGACTGAAACCCACTCACGAAGCGGGTCTCAGTGCAGCGCGGTGTAAGGGCGGAATTCACCCACTTGGTGCACCTCGTGCGGACGGCCTTCGAGGGCACGGGTGACGGCCGCGAGCACGCCGTCGGCCGTCTCCCGGTGGGTGAGCCCGCGGGTGCGGCCGCCACCGGTGCGCAGGAATCCCAGCACGACCTGCTGGGTCGGATGATCGGGCAGAACCGGTT
>CBIMJO010001376.1:0-3295 GCA_966244135.1 uncultured Actinocrispum sp.
CGGGACCGAGCACAAGGCTCTCACGCCGGCCGACGGGCAGGCCGGGTTCGGCCGTCTCCGTGCGGGTCTGCACGGGTACGGTCTGCTCGGGTACCGTCGGCATGTCCACGTCCAGCCAGTACCGCTCGCGCTGGAACGGGTAGGTCGGCAGGGCGACGGTCCGGGCGTGCGGGAACACCGGCCCCCAGTCCAGCGCCGGGCCGTGAACATGCAGCTGGGCCAGCGATGTGACGAACGACTGGGCGTCCGGCCTGCCTTTGCGCAACGCGGGCGCGAACACGGCCCGCCCGGTCAGGCTGTCCTGGGCCATCCCGGACAGCACCCCGTCGGGCCCGGCCTCCCAGAACAACCGGACGCCTTCGGCCTCCAGGGTGCGGACGCAGTCGAGGAACCGCACCGGCTCACGCACCTGGCGGACCCAGTAGTCCGGGGAGCAGACCTCGTCGGCGCCGATCACCTTGCCGGTCACCGTGGACACGATCGGGATCCGCGGCGGCAGATAGTCGATCTCCCTTGCCACGCGGGCGAACCCGGCGAGCATGTCGTCCATCCGGTGGGAGTGGAACGCGTGGCTGACCCGCAGCCGCTTGGTCTTGACGAAGTTCGCCGCGACGGCGAGCACCGCGTCCTCGTCGCCGGAGATCACCGTCGACAGTGGACCGTTCACGGCCGCGATCGACACCCGGTCGCCGGCGAACCGGCGAACCTCCTCCTCGGCCGCCTGCACGGCGAACATGGCGCCATAAGAGGGCAACGCCTGCATGAGGCCGCCCCGCGCGGCGACCAGCCGGGCCGCGTCATCGAGGGGCAGCACCCCGGCGACATGAGCGGCGGCCACCTCACCGATCGAGTGGCCCGCGACGAAGTCCGGGTGGACGCCGAACCGTTGCGCGGTCCGGGCCAGCGCGACCTCCAACGCGAACAACGCGGCCTGGGTGCACGCGGTCTGGTCGATCAGGTCGGCCCGGTCGAACATCACGTCGCGGACCGCGTGCTCGGTGTGCCCGTCGAGGACCGCGCACACCCGGTCGAGTTCCTCGGCGAAGACCGGAAGCGACTCGTACAGCTCACGTCCCATGCCCACCCGCTGGCTGCCCTGACCGGTGAACAGCATGGCCGTCCTCGCCGCCGGGTCGGCCTTGCCCTGAACCATCAGGTCCCGCAGGCCTTCGCCGAGCTGATCGCGGGTTCGGCCGACGACGACCGCCCGGTGCGGGAACGCGGACCTGGTCGTGGCCAGGGACAGGCCGATGTCGTCGACGCGTCCGTCTACTTCGGTCAGCAGGTTCGCCTGCGCCCACAGTGCCGGTTCCGATTTGGCGGACATCACCCAGGGCACCGGAACGGGCAAAGCCTCCTCGCGCGGCGCAGAGTCCGCTGCGGCCACCGACTCCAGGATGGCGTGCGCGTTGGTGCCGCTGATCCCGAACGACGACACGCCCGCGCGGCGGGTTCCCTCCCACGCCAAGGGTTCGGTCAGCACCCGCACGGTGCCCGCCGACCAGTCGATGTGCGGCGAGGGCTCGTCCGCGTGCAGGGTCCGGGGCAGCAGGCCCTCGCGCATGGCCAGCACCATCTTGATCACACCCGCGACCCCGGCCGCCGCCTGGGTGTGACCGATGTTCGACTTCACTGAGCCGATCCACAATGGACGATCACGGTCCCGGTAGGCCGCTGTCAGCGCCTGCGCCTCGATCGGATCACCAAGCGACGTCCCGGTCCCGTGTGCCTCCACCACGTCGATGTCGCCGGGCTCCAGGCCCGCGTTCGCCAGCGCGGCCTTGATCACCCGCTCCTGCGACGGCCCGTTCGGCGCGGTCAGGCCGTTCGACGCGCCATCCTGGTTCACCGCCGAACCGCGCAGCACCGCAAGCACTTCGTGGCCGTTGCGGCGGGCATCCGAAAGCCGTTCGACCAGTAGCACCCCGACGCCCTCGGACATGCCGAACCCGTCCGCCGCGGCGCCGAAGGCCTTGCACCGGCCGTCCGCGGCGAGGCCGCCCTGCAGCCGGAAGGTGATCATGCCCTCGATCGTGGCCATCACCGAGACGCCGGCCACCAGCGCGAGCGAGCACTCCTCGTTCCGCAGTGCCTGCGCGGCGAGGTGCAGCGCGACCAGTGAGGACGAACAGGCCGTGTCGACCGTGACCGCCGGTCCCTCCAGCCCGAGGCTGTAGGCGACACGGCCGGACAGAACGCTAGCCGCGTTGCCGGTCACCAGGTAGCCGTCGTCCCGTGCCGCCCTGGCCACCAGCGCCGAGTAGTCCTGGCCAGTGGTACCGACGTAGACGCCGGTCGTGGTGCCGGCCAACGACATCGGGTCGATTTTCGCGCGTTCGATGGTCTCCCACACGACTTCGAGCAGCAACCGCTGCTGGGGATCCATCGCCAGCGCCTCGCGGGGTGAGATGCCGAAGAACGTGCTGTCGAACAGCGACGCGCCGGTCAGGAACCCGCCGTCGAACTCGGCGGTCCAGCCGCGGTCGGGCGGGCACGGGCCGATCGCGTCCACACCGTCCACAAGGGACTGCCACAGCCGTTCGGGCGTGTCGAGGCCGCCGGGATACCGGCAGCCCATGGCCACGATCGCGATCGGCTCGCCCGCCCGCTCGCGCAGCTCGCGCACGTGCTGTTCACTCTGCCGCAGGTCGGCGACGGCCCGCTGCAGGTACTCGCGCAGTTTGTCCTCTGTGGACACTTGGTCTCCCCGTGTCACGACCGGCCCGCCCGGTTGTCGACGAACGCGAACAGGTCCTCGTCGGTGGTCAGTTCGGTCTCGGTGTCCGGCGTGCCGTTCGGCGTCCAGGTCTCCAGCAGCCGCCGCAGGTGCTTGGCGACCCGGTCGCGGCCGGCGCCGTCCGGCGTGACGGCCGACAGCATCGCCTCCAGCCGGGTGATCTCCTCGATCACCGGCTCGGTCTCGTCCTGGGCGGTGACCAGCAGCCCGCTCAGGTGCGCGGCCAGCGCGGCCGGGTTCGGGTGGTCGAACACGAGGGTGGCGGGCAGCTTGAGGCCGGTCGCGGTCTGCAGCCGGTTGCGCAGGTCCACCGCGGTCAGCGAGTCGAACCCGGCCTCCCGGAAGGCCCGGCCGGACGGCAGCGCGTCGGCCGTGGCGTGCCCGAGGACCGCTGTCGCCTGCGCGGACACCAGATCCAGCAGGAACCGGTCGCGCGCGGACTCGGTCATGCCGGCCAGCCGATCGGCCAATGTGGACACTTCGGGTGTGGTGCCGGCCGGCGGTGCGATCCGGTCGAGCAGCGGGCGGTGGCGGGCGGAGCCGAACACCGGGATGAAC
>CBIMJO010001377.1:0-3295 GCA_966244135.1 uncultured Actinocrispum sp.
ATCGTGCGGGTGTCCACCCCGACGATCCCGACGATGCCCTGGCTGGTCAGCTCGTCGTCCAGTGAGCGGCGGGACCGCCAGTTCGACGGCACCCGCGCCGGGTCGCGCACGACGTACCCGGCGACGTGGATCTTGCGGGACTCGTCGTCCTCGTCGTTCCAGCCGGTGTTGCCGATCTGCGGAGCCGTCGCCACCACGATCTGGCCGTGGTACGACGGGTCGGTCAGGGTCTCCTGATAGCCGGTCATCGCCGTGCAGAACACGACCTCACCGAGCCGGACGCCGGTCGCGCCGTACGCCTCGCCCCGGAAGATCCGGCCGTCCTCGAGTACCAGTGCAGCGGGTGTGCTCACGCCGCCCCTCCCTTTGCCGCCAAGCCTTGCAGCGCTTCTACCCAGTCTGCGTAAACGTCTTTGTCGTCACCGCGGAAGCCGGTGTCCAGCTCGTGCTCGCCGAGCCGCCAGCGGACCACGAGCAGCCCGTCGCGGCCCATCACCTTGCCCGCGATCGCGCGGTCGGTGCGCGAACCGACCACCGAGGCCGCCGGGATCCAGACCCGGTCGGCGCCCTTGCGGTCGAACAGCACACCGTCCGGGGTCAGGTGCACGGTCGCGGCCGCGCGGAACCCGATGTCCCCGATCGCCACCCGGTCCTGCCAGCTCGCCGCGGTCGTCGTGCTGATGTACACGCCGGTCGCCGGTTCGAGCTGGTCGTCCCTGAGCCGCTCCGGTGGCTGCGGGAACTCCGGCAGCACCGCGTCCTGCCGCTTCGCGCGGTTGCGGTAGCCCCACCACATGGCGAGCAGGCACAGCAGGAAGAACACCACGATCGCCAGGGTCAGCAGGATCCTCATGCCGTCTCCCTCTGCGCGGTGATCCGCCCGCGCAGCAACGTCGCCCGCACGATCCCGGGCAGTTCCATGCCCTCGTACGGGGTGTTGCCCGCGAGGCTGGCCAGCTCCGCGCCGCGGACCGTCCACTTCGCACCGGGATCGACCAGTGCGAGGGTGGCCGGTTCGCCCACCGCGATCGGACGGCCCTGGTCGGGCAGGCCGGCGATCTCGGCGGGGCGTTCGCTCATCACCCGCGCGACCCCGCGCCAGTCCAGCAGGCCGGGCTCGACCATGGTCCGGATCACCACGGACAGCGCGGTCTGCAGGCCGAGCATGCCCGGCCGGGCCGCCGCCCACTCGCAGTCCTTGTCCTGCGGCGCGTGCGGGGCGTGGTCCGTGGCGACGCAGTCGATCACGCCTTCGGCCAGGGCCTCGCGCAGCGCCTTGGTGTCCGCCGCGGTGCGCAGCGGCGGGTTGACCTTGTTGACCGGGTCGTACGTGGCCAGGCGGTCGTCGTCGAGCAACAAGTGGTGCGGGGTGACCTCGGCGGACACCTGGGTGCCGCGGGCCTTGGCCCAGCGCAGCACGTCGGCCGTGCCCGAAGTGGACACGTGGCAGACGTGCAGGCGGCCGCCGACCTGGCCGGCCAGCAGGCAGTCCCTGGCCACGATCGCCTCCTCGGCCGCGGCGGGCCAGCCGGCCAGCCCGAGCCGGGCCGCGGCCTCGCCCTCGTGGGCCTGCGCCCCGACGGTCAGCCGTGGCTCCTCGGCGTGCTGGGCCAGCAGGACGTCGAGGCCCTTCGCGTACTCCAGGGCCCGGCGCATGATCAACGGGTCGGCCACGCACATGCCGTCGTCCGAGAAGATCCGGACGTTCGCCGCGCTGCGGGCCATCGCGCCCAGCTCGGCCAGCCGCTCGCCCTTCAGGCCCAGGGTGATCGCGCCGATCGGGTGCACGTCGACCAGGCCGACCTCGCGGCCGCGCCGCCAGACGTGCTCGACGACCACCGGGTTGTCGGCCACCGGATCGGTGTTGGCCATCGCGAACACCGCCGTGTACCCGCCGAGCGCGGCCGCCCGCGAGCCGGTCTCGATGGTCTCGGTGTCCTCGCGGCCGGGTTCCCGCAGGTGGGTGTGCAGGTCGACGAACCCGGGCAGCGCGATCAGGCCGCTCGCGTCGATCACGTCACCGTGCTCGCTGTGTTCTCCTGAGCGGCCTATCGCTGTGACATCGACGATCTGGCCATCCTCGACGAGGATGTCGACCGGGCCACCTTCGCCGTACGGCACGGCGCCGCGGATCAGCGTCATGCGACTTCTTCCTCTCCGGCGAGCAGGTGGTACAGCACGGCCATCCGGACGTGCACGCCATTGCGGACCTGGTCGGTGATCGCGGCGCGCGGCGAGTCGGCGACCGCGGACGCGATCTCCATGCCGCGCAGCATCGGTCCGGGATGCAGCACGACGGCGTGGTCCGGGAGCAGGCGCAGGCGCGCCTCCGACAGACCGTATGCGATGGAGTACTCCCGCGCAGAGGGGAAGAAGCCGCCGTGCATCCGTTCGGCCTGCACCCGCAGCATCATCACAGCGTCCACAGCGGACAGTTCGGCGTCCAGCTCGTGCGAAACGCTTACCGGCCAACGCTCCACGCCGGTGGGCAGCAGTGTGGGCGGCGCCACCAGGGTGACCTCGGCGCCCAGCGCAGTGAGCAAGTGCACATTGGACCGAGCCACCCGGCTGTGCAGCACGTCACCCACGATGGCCACCCGGCGGCCGTTGAGCCCGCCGAGGCGTTCCCGCAGGGTGGCCGCGTCCAGCAACGCCTGCGTGGGGTGCTCGTGCATGCCGTCGCCGGCGTTCACCACGGAGGTGTGCGTGTGCTTGAGCCACTCCGCCAGCCGGTGCGCGGCCCCCGACGCGGGGTGGCGCACGATCACGCAGTCAGCGCCCGCGGCCTGCAGGGTCAGCGCGGTGTCCCGCAGCGACTCGCCCTTGCTGACCGAGGAGCCGCTGGACGAGACGTTGATGACGTCCGCGCTCATCCACTTGCCGGCGATCTCGAAGGAGACCCGGGTGCGGGTGGAGTTCTCGTAGAACATCGTGATGACGGTGCGGCCGCGCAGGGTCGGCAGCTTGCGGACCTCGCGGCCCAGCAACGCCTGCTTCAATGCGTCCGCTGTATCCAGGATCCGGGTGGCCGCGTCGGCGGCGATCCCCTCGCAGCTGAGCAGATGCCTCATCCGAGCAGCTCCACCGCGTCGTGGCCGTCGAGTTCGGTCAGCAGCACCTTGATCTCCTCGGACCGGGACGTCGGCACGTTCTTGCCCACGTAGTCCGCGCGGATCGGCAGCTCCCGGTGGCCGCGGTCGATCAGCACGGCCAGCTGGACCGCCCGCGGGCGGCCATGGTCACGCAGCGCATCCAAAGCGGCACGCACCGTCCGGCCGGAATACAGGACATCGTC
>CBIMJO010001378.1:0-3291 GCA_966244135.1 uncultured Actinocrispum sp.
GCGTGTGCACACGCGGGCTGTGCCGGGGAACACCCTTCATGTGCCGGGGTTCCACACCGGTGGCGATGATCAGCCCGTCGTACTTGATCTCCTCGCCGCCCGGCAGGCCGACGACCTTGCGTTGCGTGTCAAGGCGTTCCGCGCGGGTACCCAGGCGCCAGCGGGCACCGGTCTCGACGTGCCGCTGCAGCGTCAGGTCCGAGGGGCGGTCGCTGCCCGCGAGCAGGTCCTTGGACACAAGTGGACGGTGGTACGGCCAGCGCGGTTCGTCACCGATGATGACGACCTCGCCGTCGTAGTCCAGCTCGCGCAACCGTTCCGCGGCTCGCAGGCCGGCGACCCCCGCGCCGACGATGACGATGCGTTCTAGTTCGGTCATCTAAACCCTGTCCACCTTGATGGCCTGCATGGGGCAGCAGCGCGCGGCTGCGGCCGCCTGCTCGACCTGAGTCTCGTCCGGTCTCTTCGTGTAGAACAGCCGCCCGTCTGGGGTCAGCTCGAACAGGTCCGGAGCCTCCATCTCACAGATCGCGTAACGCTCACAACGGTCATTGTCCACTTTGAGCCGAAGCCGGCGCTCTCTCATGCCTGCTCCTCGACAAGTCCGATTTGGACCAGGGTCCGGGTCGGCACGAACCGGAGGATCGCCAACGTAATGGCTGGGATGAAAAATGTCAGCCCCGCCAGCCACAGTATCGACAGGTGGTTGTTGGCCATCGCCCCGAGTACCGAGTGCGCCACCAGAAGAAGGAACGCGATGTAGGCCATTCGGTGGACGTACTGCCAGCGGCGGTAGGAAGTCCAGCGGTACAGGCTCGCGGTGATCGCGATCGCCATCATCAGCTCAAGGCCGATAATCGCGATGGTGTAGCGGAACTCGGGCTGAATCGGGATCGCGATCATGCCGAACGTGAATTTCCCGTCCGCCAGGAACAGGAAGCCCAGCGCGTGCACGATCCCGAACGCGATGGTCAGCGTCGCGAGCACGAGATGCCCGCTGCGGAAGGTCTTCCGCTCGCCGACCCGCCGCGCCCAGCCGGTCCGGGTCAGTACGCCCCAGCTGATCGTCAGGCACAGCATGGCGTAGGAGACTCGAGCTGCGACCGCGGCGACTCCGCGCAGCCCGTCGTCCGACGGGCCACCGACCGCCAGGATCAGCGTCTGTGTGCCACTCACCTTGCGTATTCCTTATCTGCGAACAACTTCGTACCACCACTGCGCGGTTCTTCCCGCCTGCGGCGGCCACCGCCTCGATCACCGCGATCGCCCCGGTCCCGCCGGTCGCGATCCTGGTCCTCGTCCTCGTCGTCGCTGTAGCGCGCCGGCGCCCGGCGGCCCTTGCGCCGCCCCGCGGCCAGCCACAGCACGAAGATGGTGATTGCCACCACAAGCGGCACCAGGGTCAGCGCGACGCCCATGTCGACGCTGTTGTCCGGGTCGGTCGAGAGCACGTTCGCCAGCGGCTGGTTCAGGCTCGCGAAGTCGACCATCCCGGTGTCCTCGAGAACGCCCATGTGCTTGAGGACCATGGTGTTCACCGCTGTGACGAACTTGCGGATCTCGGGATCCGCGGTGCTCGCCCTCGCCTTGGCGATGGTGCTGAAGATCATTCCGGTCTCGAGCCGCAGGCGCATCGCCCAAACGGAGTCGAACTGGGAGCCGGACGCCGTGGCCATGTCGGCGAGCCAGCCCTTCTGCTGGTCGTCGGGTTCGGCCGGCAGCGTGAGGTTGTAGAGGCTCGCGACGCGGCGGACCTCGACGTCCATCTGGGCGTCCTCGGTCATCAGCGTGCGGCCGGCCTCCTGGATCTTGGCGTTGGCCGAGCGCTCCTGCGCCATCTCACCGGCGGGCATCTCGAACAGGCCGGCGTGACGAACCTTCACCAGCAGTTCCGCGTCGAACGCCGACAGTGCCTGGCTGGGCTGCGCCGCCGCCACGCCGGGTGCGGCGAGTGCTGTGAGCAGCACCAACACCAGCGACGTGAGAATTCGTTTCACGGCGTCCTTCCTGTCTCCGTGGGCCGGCCGGGGGGCCGGTTACCTAGCGACGTTGCTGGAAAAGGCCGTGTTGAATCCACAATGGACACTTTGTGGCCACAGTGGATCCGGTGCGACCGGGTTCGGGGGCACCTGGTGCGCCTTCACTGGTGGATACGGAGCGGGCCCCAGGGTGGTTCAAACAAAAATTCCGCAACGATTCGGCAGTGGACAGCAACCTTACATACCGACAGGATGTCTCGCGTGGGACGCCACAGCCATACCGCAAGAGCACTTCTCGGCGACGAGCTTCGCCGTCATGGGCACTCCGAAGAAGACCTGGCAACAGCGTTGTACAGGGACTTCGGCACGCCCCTGATGGCGTTCGCCCTCAAGCTGACCGGCAACGACCGGCACTGGGCTGAGGACGTCGTCCAGGAGACCTTGATCAGGGCCTGGCGTAACGCGGAGAAGCTCGACCGCAGTCCCGACATGTTGCGCGCCTGGCTGTACACGGTGGCCCGGCGCATCGTCATCGACGGCAGACGCAGCCGCAAGGCGAGACCGCAGGAAGTGGAGGAGCCGGACGCGAACTCGGTCGGTGTACCCGACGAGTCCGACCGGACACTCAGCGCGATGGTGGTCTACGACGCGCTGCGCGTACTGTCCGACGAGCAACGAGAAGCAATCATGCAGACCTATCTCCGTGACCGCACGGTTAACGACGTTGCCGAGACACTGGGCGTCCCGCCGGGTACGGTCAAGTCGAGGCTGTATCACGCGGTCAGGGCACTTCGGCGTGCGCTGCGGGACAGGGGGTGAGGGCGGGAATGGTCCACGCGTCTGGGCATGTCGACATCGCCGCCTACATCCTCGGAGCCCTCGACGAGCCGGACAACGCCGCGTTCGAGGAGCACCTGCTCGACTGCCCGAGATGCCAGCTCGACCTGGTCGAGCTGCAGGACGTGCCGGATCTGCTGGACACCGTCAAACACGACGCCCCGGCGCTACTCGTCCCCGGTCCCGGTCCCCGCGTGCTGTCCTCGCTGCTCGAGGAGGCCAGCCGGTCCCGCCTGCAGCGGCGCAGGCGCCAGTGGTTCGCCGCCGCGGCGGCCGCGGCGCTGATCGTCGCCGCCCCGCTGGCGACCATCCTGGTCAGCCAGGCAGGCGGCGACTCCCCCGTGGCCGGCCCGCAGCTCAACGTCAAGATCGACTCCGAGACGGTGCCGTCGTCGCCCGCCCCGACCGGCCAGCCCCGCACGCTCGACGGGCCGGCCAAGGGCGACGTCCGGATCGCCTTCCCGTGGGTCCGCTC
>CBIMJO010001379.1:0-3289 GCA_966244135.1 uncultured Actinocrispum sp.
AACGCGAACGTCACCGGGCGGGTGGCCGGGTCGGCGCCGTCGAGGGTGTAGGTGGTGACGAAGACCTCGGCCTTGGCGATGTGCCCGTCGAACTTGCCGTCGGTGAGCACCTCGTGCCGCAGGACGACGCGGCCCGCGGTGGCTGTGTACGCCATGTCGCCGAGGATGTGACTGGACGTGACGATGTCGTCCGTGGGCTCGGCTTTCCGCGGCTGCTCCTGATCATCTGCCATGACCGAACTCTATGTGGTGGACAATCGTCAACCGTGCCGGAGACCCTCGCCGAACTCGACCTCGCCGTGACCTCGTGCCGGTCCTGCCCGCGCCTGGTCCGATGGCGGGAACAGGCCGCGCGGGAGAAGCGCGCGGCCTTCCGTGACCAGGTCTACTGGGGCCGTCCGGTGCCCGGGTTCGGGCCGGCGGACGCGCACATGGCGATCGTCGGTCTCGCGCCCGCCGCGCACGGGGCGAACCGGACCGGCCGGATGTTCACCGGCGACCGGTCGGGGGACTTCCTGTACGCGGCGATGTACGAGGTGGGCCTGGCGTCGCAGCCGACGGCGACCCACATCGGCGATGGCCTGGAGCTCTATGGTGTGCGCATCACCGCGCCGGTGAAGTGCGCGCCGCCGGCCAACAAACCCACGCCGGGCGAGCGGGACACCTGCAAGCCCTGGCTGGTGCGGGAGCTGGAGCTCCTGCGCCCGACCCTGCGATCGATAGTCGTGCTCGGCGCGTTCGGCTGGCAGGCGCTGCTGCCCGCGCTGGCCTTCTGGGAGGTACCGATGCCCCGGCCCAAGTTCGGCCACGGTGTGGAAGTGGCGCTCGCCGCCACGGACGGTGGCCCTGACCTGCGGCTGTTCGGCTGCTACCACGTCAGCCAGCAGAACACGTTCACCGGCAAGCTGACCCCGGCGATGGTCGAGTCCGTGCTGAGAAGAGCAGCAGATGCCTGAGCGCGCGGTGTATGTCCTGCTCGACGACTACGGCTGGCAGCGGTACGCGGCGGGGGCGCGGGCCCTGGAGCTGGACCTCGACCTGGCCGCCGGCCCGGCCGCGGCGCTGCGCCGGATCCGGGAGCAGGAGAAGACCGAGCAGTGGTCGGACGACGTCTGGTGTGAGGCCGCCGTCCTGGTCGACCAGCCGCGCAAGATCCTGCTGTTCTTCACCACCCACACCACGGACTACGCGCACCGGGCCGCTCTGCTGACCACGTTGGCCTGCACCTGGCCGGAGTGGGAGGTCCGCTGGGCCTACGACGGCCTCGCCGACCTGCTGCGCTACCTCGGCCTGGACCGCGCCGAAGTCCGCACCGAGCACAGCGTCATCGAGCCGGCCGCCGCCGAGGACCACCCGGACCAGCTGGTCAGCGTGGTCCGCGAGTCCGGCGAGATCGACGCGTACGGCCTGCAGGCGGCCATCGACGAGGTGCTGGCCCTCGGCCCCGGGTGCGTCGACCTGCTGCCCGACGACGCCAAGGTCACCGAGTGCGACCTGCCCAGGTCCGGTGTGCACATCGACATCCCCGCCAAGACCATCGGCCTGTGGACCATGGACGCCTTCTGCGGCCTGCCCGACAAGCTCGCGTGGCCCGGCTGGCAGGTCGGGACCTGGGCCGACCGCTACCCCGACCACCTGGAGAAATGCAAGGTCACCTGCCCAGAGTGGCACCTCGCCGACGGCCTGCGGACCCTCATCGACCGTGCCCGGGCCGAGCGCGAACCCGCGCTGATGAGCGATGAGGAGCCCGGTGTTCAGTGAACAGTGGCGGACGCTTCCGCCTTGGCCACCATGCTGCTGTACGTGGACGGGCGCGGCAGGTGGCGTTGGTGACCTCTGACCAACGGCTCGCCCGGGCTGCCATGGGGTACTGCCGAGTGGAACTGGTCGCGTAATTGTTGCCGTAGTTCCTGGGTGGATGAGGCATGCTCGGTGGGTGCGGGTCCGGGTGCCGGTGGTGCTGGCGGTAGCGGCTTTTGTGCTGCTGGCCGTGGTTGTGGCGCGCGGGACGTCGGGAATCCCGGTGGGGACGCTGGAACGGGATGCCGGTCCGGTGTGGTCCGGGCTGGGGCAGGCGTCGAGGCAGAGTGACGCCTCGCTGGAGCCGGTGGCGTACGGCGCGGTGGTGCTGATCGTCGTCCTCGGGGTGATGGTGCTGTTCGGGCTGTCCGGCGTGTTCTACGTGCTGACCGGGATCCGCTTACGCCGCAAGCGCCTGCGCCAGGCCACGCCCAAACTGGTGGGCGCCGACCTGGATGAGCCGCCGACGGCGTGGATGACCAAGGCGACCCGCCGCGCATTGTCCGAAATGGACAGACGCAGTGGTGGGCCGCCGTCGGACGCGGTGATCGCCGCGTGGGTCCAGTTGGAGAACGAGGCCGCCGCCAGCGGCCTGGACCGTGAACCCCACCAAACCCCCAGCGAGTTCACTGAAGCCGTCCTCACGCGTTACCAGGCCGACGCGCGCGCACTCCAGCGCCTCAGGGCCCTCTACCACCGCGCCAGGTTCGGCAACCCAGACGACATCACCGCCGCCGACGTGGCCGAGGCGCGCCAGGCGCTCGAACAGATCGAGATGGTTCCTTGAGGCCCCCGGGCGACCGCCGGGGTGCGCGGTGAAACCGTTGAGTGCGGCCCTGATCGCGGTCGCGGTAGGGGGCGCGGTCGGCGCGGCCGCGCGGTGGTTGGTCGTGGTGCCACCGTTCTGGGCGATCGTCGTGGCCTTACCGTTCGCGGCCTGCACGTTCCTGGCGACCCACCTGGTCGGCGCCGCTGCTCCGCTCTGGCATCCCTTGCCACGGCCCGATGAGTCGTTGACCACCCACCAAGCCAGCGCGTTGTCGAGCCGATTGGCCGAGGCCGCGCGGGACCAAAGCCGGTTCCACCGCCGGATCCAGCCCCGCCTCTGCGAACTGGCCCTCAACACCCTCAGGCGAAGGCCGGGCCTGCACGACCTGGCCGGCCTCGAAGACGTCCGCGCCAAACAGGAACTCGGCGCGGAACTCCACACCCTGCTGACCACAAAGGACGCCGCTCTGCCCAGCCCGCGCCGGCTCACCGAGTTGTTGTCCCGCCTGGAGACCGGATGAACCGGGTGGTGAAGTGGTTGCGCAGCCAGCGGGACACCGACCGCTGGCGCAACACCGACGCGATGTACCGGGCGGTGGTCGTCGGCGTCGCGCTCATCGCGGCGGGAGTGGTCGCGCACACGATCACGCTCGTTCTGTTCGGCGCGCCCCTGTTGCTCAGCGCCGTGATCGCCATGCCGTACCTCGGCGAACCCAGGATC
>CBIMJO010001380.1:0-3289 GCA_966244135.1 uncultured Actinocrispum sp.
CCGCGCGGTTGTGCACGTTGTAGACACTGCCGTCGGGTGCGACCACGTCCACAACCAGGTCACCGCGGTAGGTGTGCCGGATGTCGACGCCGACGCTGAGGGTGGCCGGGGCGTTGCCGGGCACACCGGTCACCGTGATCGGGCTTTCCACCGTGGCGAGATCGGGGATCGCCACGTCGGTGGTGTTCTCGAAACGCGGGCCCGGCTCGGGGCCGCTGCCGGACAGCGCCCAGATCGCCGAGGCGATCGCGTCGCTGTTGCGGTCGAGCGCGGTGATGTTGAGGTTGTTGATGGTGTCGCAGGACCGGTGGTAGCACTGGTCGAACGCGATACCGCTGGTGCCGCCCCACTTCTGCGCCTGCGCGGCGGTCTTGGTCACCTCGGCGCCGGTGAACAGGCCGCCGGTCGGGATCCCGTTGCGGGCGAACGCGGCGTGGTCGGACCGCCCGCCGACCACGGTCAGCTCGGTGGGCACGCCGATCCCGGCGAAGTACGCCTCGAGCGCGTGCTGCAGGTCGGTCGACCCGGTCGGCTGGCCGCTGCTGCTGTAGACGAAGTAGCCCGGGTTGGGCGAGCCGATCATGTCGAAGTTCAGGTATCCCTTGATCTTCGCGCGGTCGGCCGTCGGCAGGTTGTCGACGTAGAAGGTCGAGCCGACCAGACCGAGCTCCTCCGCGCCCCACCAGCCGAACCGCAGGTGCTTGGCCGGGTGGAAGTTGGTGCGCGCCACCGTCAGCGCGACCTCCAGCAGCCCGGACGAGCCGGTCCCGTTGTCGTTGATGCCGGGACCGGCGGTGACGCTGTCGAGGTGGCTGCCGGACATCAGGACGTTGTTCGCGTCGCCGCCGGGCCAGTCGGCGATCAGGTTCCAGCCGGTCGCGCCGCTGGAGGTGAACGGCTGCAGGGCGGTGGTGTAGCCCGCTGCGTTCAGCTGCGCCTGGACGTAGTCGATGGACGCGCGGTAACCGGCGCGGCCATGCGCTCGGTTACCGGCGTTGTTGGTGGCGATGGTCTGCAGCTGGTTGAGGTGGCCCTGGACATTCGCCACAGCGATGTCCGGTGCCGCGAGGCCCGGCGCCGCGGCGACGGCGACGGGCACGGTGAGCAGGCCACCTGCTAACAGGGTCGCTGCCGCCAGGGTGACGAGCGTGGTTCTTGTCCGCATGGTTGCTGCCTCCAGCAGGGGATCGGACAACCACACGAGCCTGCATGGCTGCCTGCTTCGAGGCGTAGGTCCATTCGTTTCTAGTTGTTCCCATTTGACCGGTTTTGCCAGTTAGGAGCCCAGCGCGGAGGCGGCGGCGACTGTGTCGACCAGGCCGGTGCCCTTGTCGAAACTGGACAGGTACGGCCCGGCCTGCTGGTAGGGCGCGCCCGCGGTGTAGCGGTGGGCGGTGGACTTCAGCGCGTTCTCGATGTCGCCGGGGGTCGCGGACGGCTTGGCCTGGAACAGTTGCGCGACGATCCCGGTGATCTGCGGTGCGGCCATCGAGGTGCCGCTGATGACGTTGTACGTGCCGAGGTCCAGCAGGCCGGGCCCGTTCATCGGCTGCAGGCCGGTCGCACAGATCGGCAGGTAGAGCCGGCATGCGGAGACGATGTTCTCGCCCGGCGCGGAGATGTCCGGCCAGGTCGACGAGTCGGCCGCGGCACCGCGCGAGGAGAAGTCGGACACCGAGCCGTCCCGCGTGCCGGTGCCGAGGTCGTTGTACGACGCGACGGACAGGACGCCCGGGGTCGGGTCCATGCCGGGCGGGTTGGACAGGCTCGCCGAACCGTCGCCGCCGTCGTTCCCGTTGGCCCACACCGTGACCACGCCCTCCGCGGCCAGCTGGCGCTGGAGTTTCACGGTCGCCGAGTTCGGGTCGAACGCGCCACCACCGGACGGGCCGTACGAGTTGTTGATCACCTTGATCGGCGGGCAGGCCGCCGACGGCGTGCCACACGGCGCCGCGTGGTGCTCCAGAACCCAGTTGAGCGCGGCGTCGGCGCCGATGATCAGCAATGCGGTGCCGACCGACAGCGAGACGATCTTCGCGCCCGGCGCCGAACCACCGACCCTGGTGCCGTTGGAGAGTGTGAACGCGTTGCCGGCCGCGATCCCGTTGACGTGCGTGCCGTGCCCGCCGACGGACAGTAAGTCGGTGTTGATGCTCGTGGGCACGTCGACCAGGCAGTTCGTCATGGTGTCGGTCAGGCACACGCCCTTGAGGCTGCGCACGACCCGGGTCTTGCCATCGGGGCCGATGAACGCCGGATGGGTCGGGTCGATGCCGCTGTCGATCACCGCGATGGACACGCCGGACCCGTCGAGCTTGCTCGCGCCCTGCTGGGCTTCGAGGCTACGGGTGGCGACAGTGCCGGAGTCGGCGAGGAACCGGATCGGGTCATTGCCCTCGACGTACGTGACTCCCGGTAGTCCTCGCACGGTCCGTACCTGACCGGCTGTCCCTGCGGCGGCCACGACGCCGATGCGGTTGAACGTGGTGACCGTCCTGAGCCCGGCCTGCTGCACAGCTGCCTGGGCCGCGGCCAGATTCGAGCCGTGCACCATGACCGACACCGGCAGGGCGTCGGCCGCCGAAGCGACCACAGCGGACAGTGACTTGGACACCGGTGCCAGTACAGCGGCGGACGCCGGGCTCGCGGCCAACGGAGCCGCCGTCAGCGCCGCAGCCAGCACCAACGCTCGCAAGGACTTCAGATCGGGCATTACACGCCTCCCGTCAGCGGTTGATTGCACTAACGAGTGACCGTCGATTGGGTGACTGTTCGCGATCGGCGGACTACAGATCCGCACGTGGGCGCGATCCAGTAACGCGGATCTTCAGCCCGGAACGAAGCCGGTCGACGATGGCACCGACGTCCACGCCCGGTCCGGCGGGCACGGTCTCGATCCGGACCCCGGACTCGCGGGCCGTCGCGCGGCTCAGCTCGACCACCGCCTGGTCGCCGGCCAGGTTGACGATGGACCCGGTTGCGGCCCGGCGCATCGGCGGGACCTGGTACTTCAGGGCCCAGGCCACCGCGTTCACCGGGCCATCGTTGAAGGCAGCGTCGAGCCGGCCGAAGGCGCCGAGGGTCTGCTCGACCAGCCGCCGCACCGAGACGGGGCTGGTGAGGTCCGTGGGCACCGCGACCGCATGGCCACCGGCGGCGACGAGTTTGGCCGCCAGCTCCACGAGGGCCTGAGCGTCTTCGGCGGCGAGGACAACGCTGGCGCCCGCCGCACTCAACGCGCTGGCCACGGCGATACCTACGGGCCGGTCGGCGCCGGTGATGATGGCGG
>CBIMJO010001381.1:0-3284 GCA_966244135.1 uncultured Actinocrispum sp.
CCCGCGGCCCGAAGTACCTGTCCCCCATCGCCTTCCGGCTCGGCGACCAGGCCAAGCAACATGTGTTCACACCCGATGTAGTTGTGCCCCAAGGTGATCGCCTCGATCACGGCCAGCTCCAGCGCGTTCGCCGCGGCCGAGGTGAACCTCGTGGCGGCCTCTTCCCCGCCAGGCAGGGAAACCGAGAGGCTCGCCGGCTGGATCTCCATCACCCGCAGGATCTGCAGGGCGAGGTTCGTTCCCTCGGTGATCAGCCCGGAAAGCAGGTGCTCGGTGCCCACCTCGCCATGGGCCGCTTCGATTCCCAGGCGCAGCGCCGTCTTGGCCCGTTCGGTGAACCGTTCGAGCTTCGGCCCCTCGCCCAGGTCCGACAACGTCAGCGCCCGCATCGCCGCCACCCGCTTGACCGACGACTCCAACGCCCGCTGACAGATCGCGGAGACCGGCACGCCCGTCTGCTTGACGGCCTCGGCCAGGTCATCCGGAAGGTACACGTTTATCTTCGGCATACCCCCATATATACCCCCTCGTGGGGTTATTTACCAGACCGGACGCAGCGCGGGCAGCGTTTCCCCAGCTAGCGACCGGATCAGCCGGGCGAGATCGGCCCGCAGGCCGGACACGTCACCCAGCGACGCCTCCAGTTCGTGCAGAATCCGCCCGGCGACCTCCAGATGCCGATGGGCCGCCGGAGTCAGCACCACGAGCTTGCGCCGCCCGCCCTCGGGATGCGGCTCGCGGCGCACGTATCCCTTGCGCTCCAACTCGTCCACGATCTGCCCGGCGGCCTGTTTGGTGACCCCCAGCGTCGCGGCCAGCTCCGAGCTCGTCGCTCCCGAGTGCTTCAACGCCTGGAACACCGCGCCGTGCCCGGGCCGCAGATCGGCGTACCCGGCGGCGGACACCCGGGCCACGAACTCGCCGAGCACAAGCTGAAACCCCATGCCGAGCAGGAAGGTCAGCTCGGTCGAGGCCAACGGATCATCAGTCACGCGCCCATCTTGACACAGGTGAGTCAATCCGCTTTACTCACTTCCAAGTAAAGCTACTTGACTCAGAGGAGACCCCCTTGATCGTCACCACCGCGCGCCCCATGGAGACCCCGAACGCGGCCCTGGCCAGCCTCGCCACCCCCTCGTTGGGCAGCACGGAGATCAGCACCTGGCGCATCACCATGCAGCCCGGCGCGCAGGGCCCGGTCCACGCCATCGACCGCGAACAGGTGTGGCTGCCGCTCACCGGCGAGCTGGCGTTCACTGTGGACGGCGAGACCATGCCGGTTCCGGCCGGGCAGGCTGCGATCCTGCCCGCGGGCGAGGTCCGGCAGGTCACCGTCGTCGATGGGCCGGTGGAAGCGGTTGTATGCATGGCAGTGGGCGGTCACGCAACCGTTCCGGGCAGCGAGGACCGGCATCCGCTGCCATGGGCCGAATAGGCCGCCAGCCTGGTATACCGTCGCACGGGAACCCACATTTCAGGAGGTCACCGTGCATGACGATCGGCGGCTGGTCGAGGAGCGGCTGCGCCGGATGCTCACCACGAGGCTCGCGCCGGCGCGGTACGCCGGATCCGTCCCGCTGGACATCGAGGTCTGGCACGTGCCGGACGAGCCGGTGCCGGTCACGGAGGCGCTGGCGGCCGACTTCGAGCCGTTCGCGGTGGGACAGCGCTGGGGCGCGCCATGGTCGACGAGCTGGTTCCGCGTCCGCGGGTCGGTGCCCGGGGAATGGCGTGGCCGCAAGGTGGAAGCCGTGGTGGACCTGGGGTTCACCCAGACCCAGGCGGGGTTCCAGGCAGAGGCGCTGGCCTACGACCTGGCCGGCACGCCGATCAAGGGCATCGCCCCGCGCAACAACCATGTCCCGCTGACCGGTGACACAGTCGGCCTGCTGTTCGAAGCCGCGGCCAACCCGGACATCCTGCACGACGGGATGCAGCCGACCCCGTTGGGCGACAAGCAGACCGCGGGCAAGGACCCGCTGTACACGTTCGCCGGTGCGGACGTGAAGCTGCTCGACGAGGACGTCTGGCACCTGGAGCTGGACATGGAGGTCCTCAGCCAGCTGATGGCCGAACTGTCCCTTTCGGACCCCCGCCGGCACGAGATCCTGCGGGCGCTGGAACGCGCGATGGACGTGATCGACGTCGAGGACATCTCCGGCACGGCCGCGGCGGCGCGCGCCGAACTGACCGAAGTCCTTGCCAGGCCGGCACATGCGAGCGCGCACCGGTTGTCGGCCGTCGGCCACGCGCACATCGACAGCGCGTGGCTGTGGCCGCAGCGCGAGACGATCCGCAAGACCTCAAGGACTTTCGCGACCGTCACCGCGCTGGCGAGCGAGTACCCGGAGTTCATCTTCGCGTGTTCCCAGGCCCAGCAGTACGCGTGGGTCAAGGACCACCAGCCGGCGATCTTCGACCGGATCGCGGCCGCGGTGAAGTCCGGCCAGTGGGCGCCGGTCGGCGGGATGTGGGTCGAGTCGGACGCGAACCTGCCCGGCGGCGAGGCGCTGGCCCGGCAACTGGTGCACGGCAAGCGGTTCTTCCTCGACGAGTTCGGCTACGAGTGCGAGGAGGTGTGGCTGCCCGACTCGTTCGGCTACACCGCGGCCTTCCCGCAGCTGGCCCGGCTGGCCGGGACGAAGTGGTTCCTGACCCAGAAGATGTCCTGGAACCAGACCAACAAGATGCCGCACCACACGTTCTGGTGGGAGGGCATCGACGGCACCCGCGTGTTCACCCACCTGCCGCCGGTGGACACCTACAACTCCGAGTTCTCCGGCAGGGAGATGGCCTACGCGGTCGCCAACTACGCCGAGAAGGGCCGTGGCACAAGGTCTTTGGTTCCGTTCGGGTATGGCGACGGCGGTGGCGGGCCCACCCGCGAGATGCTGGAACGCGCCCGGCGGCTCAAGGACCTGGAGGGCACCGCCCGGGTCGAGATCGAGAAGCCGAGCGAGTTCTTCGCCAAGGCGCAGGCGGAGTACCCGGACGCGCCGGTCTGGTCCGGCGAGATGTACCTGGAGCTGCACCGCGCCACGTACACCTCGCAGGCGCGGACCAAGGCGGGCAACCGCCGCAGCGAGCACCTGCTGCGGGAGGCCGAACTGTGGGCCGCGACCGCCGCTTCGGCCGGGACGTTCGACTATCCCTACGAAGCCTTCGACCGGTTGTGGAAGATCGTTCTGCTGCACCAGTTCCACGACATCCTGCCGGGCAGCTCGATCGCGTGGGTGCACAAGGAGGCCGAGGTGACCTACGCCCGCGTCGCCGCCGAGCTGAAC
>CBIMJO010001382.1:0-3284 GCA_966244135.1 uncultured Actinocrispum sp.
ACAAGCCCCACAGCACCTGCTCGACGCCCGCGCCGGACGCGATCGCCTTGCGCGCGTCCGCCAGCAGCCCGGCGACCCGGCGCAGCGGCGCGGCCTCGTCGTCCTCCAACGCGACCAGCTTGTCGTGCAGGTCCAACGCCTCGACCAGCAGCTCGTCACTGGACCGGTCGCCACCCGCGGCCAGCTCCAGCCGCCGCAGCCCTCTTCGCAAGCGCCGCAACGCCATCGGGTCGGCACCACCCAACGGCGACGACAGCAGCAACGCGGCCATGTTGGCGTCCAACGCTTCCCGCACCGCCGCACACCGCAGCAACGCCAGGAACGGCCGCACCGCAGGCTGTTGCGCCAATGGCAGCTCGTCGGCCGGGATGGCCACCGGCACCCCGGCCGCGGCCAATGCCCTGTGCAGCACGGCGAACGACCGCGTCGCCGAACGCGCGACCACGGCCATCTCCGACCACGGCACGCCGTCGATCAGGTGCGCTCGTCTCAGCTGGTCGGCTACCCAGTTCGCCTCCGCGGCCGAGGAGGGATGCAACCGCACGAACACGTTCCCGTCGCCCGGAACCTGTTCGCTGTTCGTGAACCACCGCTGCGTCGCCGAGCCGGACAACCGCTCGGCGAGCCGCCCGACCGCCTCCCGGATCTGCGGCGCCATCCGGTGCCCGGTGCCGAGCACGACCGTGTTCCCGCTGCCCGGGTCCGCGTCCAGCAGCAGCCGCGGGTCCGCACCCCGGAACGAGAAGATCGCCTGGTCCGGGTCGCCGGCGAGGACGAACTCGGCCGCGCTGTCGCCGAGCACCTTGATCAGCTGGTACTGCAGGGGATCGAGGTGCTGCGTGTCGTCGACCAGCAGGTACCGCACCCGCGCCAGCTCCGCGGCCAGCAGGTCCTCGTCGGTCTCGAACGCCACCAGCGCGCTGTCCACCAGCTCGGCGGCGTCCAGCGCGGGCCCGCTCGCCTGCGCCACACCGGTGTCCGCCGCGCCCGCGAGCATGGTGACCTCTTCGTACTGCCGTCCGAAGACGCCCGCCGCCACCCACTCGTCGCGCCGGTGGATCCGGCCCAGCTCGGCCAGCTCGTCCGGGCCCAGGCCGCGCTCGGCCGCGCGCAGCAGCAGGTCCCTCAGCTCGTCGGCGAACCCCGGGATCGCCAGCGCGGGCCGCAACCGCGAGGGCCAGTCCGGGGCGCCCTTGTCCAGGTCACCCTCGAGCAGGTCGCGCACCACCGCGTCCTGCTCGGGACCGGACAGAAGCCTCGGCCCGGGTTCACCGTGCAGCGACGCCTGCAGCCGCAGCACGGCGTACGCGTACGAGTGGACCGTGCGCACCAACGGTTCCCGGACCGTCCGCAGCCCGCCGTCGGTGAGCAGCGTGGTGATGTACGTCCGCAGGCTCGCGGCCGCCTTCCGGCTCGCCGTGAGGATCATGACCTGCTCCGGATCGGCGCCGGCCGCGATCCGGGCCGCCGCGATCTGCCCGAGCAGCGTCGTCTTGCCCGTGCCCGGCCCGCCGAGCACACGACGAAACCCGCCACCCCCCTCGAGCAGCCGGGACGCCGCGTCGTCCCAGCTCAGGGTCGCTCGAGGGTGCAGCGGTGCCCGGACTAGGAGCGGCGCGGACCTCGTCACCACACCGTGATGGAATCATGCCGCACCGACAGTTCCGCACGGACACCCCGCTGACCTGCGGTGTTGATCTCCAGAGGGAGGTCAGCCGACCTTCCACAGGTCGAGAACCGCACGGGCGTACTCGGCGGCATCTTCTTCCCAGACGAAGTGGCCCACGTCGACGACGTAGAGCTTGCTGTTGGGCAGGCGCTCGTCCAGGAACTCGGCGTTGGCCAGGGGAACGACCTCGTCCTTGCGGCCAGCGATGATCCCGACCGGGGTCTGGATGCCGGGCAGCAGCTCGCCGAGGACGGGCAGATCCTGGTGGTAGGCCTGGACATACGGGATCTGGTCGGCGAACCGCTCGCCCTGGTACGCGGCGAGGTAGTCCTGCCGGACCTCGTCGGGCAGCTCGTAACCCTCAATGGCCTCCATCGCGACCGTCACGACGTCCTTGGGGCCCAATGCCCGGTACGGCGCCAGGTCCGTGGCGTGCACCCAGTCGTTGAGCACGCCCTCGACGTTGATCGGGACGGCGGCGCCACCGCTGCCGACGGTGACGCTGCTGAACCTTTCCGGGTGACGGGCGGCAGCGAACAGTGACGCGCTCGTTCCCACATCCGGTGCGACCACGTGCGGCTTCGTGAGGCCGAACGCGTCGGCGATACGGACGTAGAACTCGCCCATCGCCTGTGGGGTCAGCAGGTCCTGGCGCATCTCGGAGTGGCCGAAGCCGGGGAGGTCCACGGCCACCAGGTGGGCATGTTCGGCCAGGTGATCCCACACGGCGTCGAAGGCGTAGAGGCTTTCCGGCCACGGGCTGGTCAGCAGGGCTTCGACTTCCCGGGGGCCGTCGGACTCGGCGTAGCGGATGGAGAGGCCGTCGATGGTCCTGAACCGCGTCTTGATCTTGCTCATCTCGAGAGTCCTTTCTTGGGTGACTTAAATATGACCGGTCGTCTTAGATTGTGTCAAGGAGGTGGAGTGGAGGGTGATGAGGGCGACTCTGGGATTGCGCGGTGGGGCTGTTCAGGGTGACGCGACGCGAGGCTGTCGGAGCCGGTGGAGGCGGCGGGGCGTGGGGGTTCAGGGGGTGGTTCTGCTTGGCGGGAGGCTCGATTTGGTGTGGGGCCCCTGCGGCGCACAGGCAGGACGAAAGGCGCGGTCAGGGCTGGCGCCCTGCCTCGCGAAGGAGCGTATGTGCGCCGCTCCCCCACACCAAATCGAGCCTCCCGCCAAGCCAGCTCCCGCACCTCGCACCACGACACCTCGCGCATCAGCGCGAACACGAGCCGGACCTGCACGGTCCCCGAGGGGGCGTGTGTGGATCACCGGGTGGGTGGGAGGGGGATGAGATCATGGGTGGGTGACTGCTGCTGTGCATGTGCGTGCGTTCGGGCCGGGGGATGGGCGGCCTGTGCTTGCCGTGCATGGGATTGGTGGGCATGGGGGGCGGTGGAAACGGCTGGCGGAGGAGTTCCTGCTGGGGCTCAAAGACAATGCCGACGCTCAGGTGTATCAGAAGAGCTCACAAATCGTGGAAGCGGTCGCAAAGGGTCAAGCTTCCCTCGGCATCGTCAATCACTACTATGTCTATCGCCATCTCGCAGCGCAACCGACCGCGCCGATTGCCGCTTTCATGCCCGATCAACAAGAGGGCGGCATGGGGGCGATC
>CBIMJO010001383.1:0-3284 GCA_966244135.1 uncultured Actinocrispum sp.
GGGTGGCCGCGGCTACTCCGGCGTTGGCTGAGTCGCTGATCGAGCTTGTGCTCGGCCCCTGATCAGAGGGAGGCCGACCAGCGCGCCGGCCAGGATCGCGGGCCCGTGAATGTCGGTGATGACCGACAGGACGACCGCCCCGGCGAGGATCACAACTCCGGGCTGCCACCTTTTCGTGAGGATCAGGTAAACCGCCAACGCGCCGAGTGGCCCACAAAAACCGACCGAAATCCCGCCGCTGTACGGCTGCCAAATCTCACCGATGACATGCCCCGCGAGCGCCCCGGCCAGAAACAGGACGACCCACCGTCCCGTCCCAAAAACCCTTTCCGTCACGGTCCCCACCACCGCCGCCAGAAACCCCAGCCCCACCACCGTGACAACCGGGTCAGGCTGCACCAACACCGGCGAAATCACCCGCCACACCTCACCGGCCCGCAAAGCATCCGGATCCCGCCGCACCGCCAAGAACAACCCATTCGCCCCCAGATGGTAAATCGCCGTACAAACCGTCCACACACTCAACGCCACAATCGTGCCGAACGGCACCTGCGTCCGGACATCAGGCAGCGGTTTTAACGCGTTGTCAGGCATACCGCCAACCTAAGGGGCTCACTCGGGGCGTCCTCAGGCCGGCTGTCACAACGTTCTCCATGACAGATGTCGTGGTGCCGATGCACAGGGGAGGTGGCTGGATGGAGGACGTGTCAGGATGACGGCATGCCGCAACTGCACCTGACCGGCGACGCCGAGGCGGACCGCCTGCTCAGCAAGGACCCGTTCGCGCTGCTCACCGGGATGCTGCTGGACCAGCAGATCGCCATGGAGGTGGCGTTCTCCGGGCCCAAGAAGATCGCCGAGCGGATGGGCGGTTTCGATGTGCGGGGGATCGCGGAGATGGACGAGGAGAACTTCGTCGAGCTGTGTGTGCAGAAGCCCGCGATCCACCGGTATGGCGGGTCGATGGGGCGGCGGGTGCACGCACTGGCGCAGCACATCGTCGAGACCTACGACGGCAGGACGGACCGGATCTGGAAGCAGGGCAAGCCCGACGGCGCGGAGGTCCTCAAGCGGCTGAAGGCCCTGCCCGGCTACGGCGAGCAGAAGGCCAAGATCTTCCTGGCCCTGCTGGGCAAACAGCTCAACGTCCAGCCGGAGGGCTGGCGGGAGGCCGCCGGGTCCTATGGCGACGAAGGCTCGCACCGGTCCATTGCGGACGTGACCAGTCCCGAGGCGCTTGCGCGGGTGCGTGCGTTCAAGAAGGAAGTGAAGGCCGCCGCCAAAGCCGCGAAGTGAGCCGGTTGCACGAACTCTCCAGTGCGGGCGGGCTGGAGTAGGCGGTGTTTCGCGTGGTGTTCTGGAGCAGGCGCCGGATCCGGTGCGTTGATGCGGGCGCCGGACATGCTGACCGCGTTGTGGGCGATGTCAGCCTGGGCGTCGCTGCGAAAGCCGCCAATTGAGCGATCGGCGCCTCGGTGAAGTCACACCTGGTTGGCGGCTCACTTCGTGGGGTGTGTTCGGGACACTCGGGGGGTGGCGATCGCGGAGCGGCTCTGGTGGGCGGTGGAGACGCTTGGGGTCATGCCTGGGGACCGGGTGCTGGAGGTTGGCTGCGGGCATGGGGCCGCGGTCGAGTTGGTGTGCGAAAGGTTGGGTGATGGGCGGATTACCGCCATCGACCGGTCGGGGGTGATGGTGGCCGCGGCGGTCCGGCGCAACCGGGCGAACATCGCGGCGGGCAAGGCGGTGATCCTCAAGGCGGACACCGCGACCGGCGAGTACGACAAGGTCTTCGCGGTGAATGTCAGCGGGTTCTGGACGTCGCCGCGGCCGGCCGCGATGGTGCGGCCGTTGCTGGCGCCCGGCGGGAGGTTGTTCGTGTTTCATCAACCACCCACCCCGGGGCGTCACCGGCAGGTGCTCGGGCAGGCGAGAGAAGTCCTTGCCGCGCAAGGGTTCTCCATTGAGGACGTACTCTGCCGGGACATGGCCCCGGCGCCGGCGATCGGTCTGGTCGCCGGGGTTGTCAGCGGCCTTACGCTGGTCGATACGGAGGTGAGCCACCATGCAGGCAACGACAGGTGATCGGCTTCTCGTCCATGGCAAGAACGTGGGCCTCGCCGATCGGCACGGCGAGATCATCGAGGTACGCGGCCCGGACGGCGCCCCGCCCTACCTGGTGCGGTTCGCGGACGGTCACGAGAGCCTGGTCTTCCCCGGGCCGGACTGCGTTGTGGAGCCGGCGAACGAGGACTGACGTGGCCGGCTCGCGACCATGAAGACGGTGAGGGCGACGGCGGCGACCACCGCCGCCACCGGCCCGAGCGCGCTCGTGCCCGCGAACGCCACGACCAGGCCACCGGCCACACCGGACAGTCCCACCCCGAGGTAGACGGCGGACGCGTTCATCGCCAGCACCAGCCCGGCCGTCGCGGGCGCGCTGGAGACCAGCCGGTGCTGCATCGGCGGGTTGACCGACCAGGCCGACATCCCCCACACCACCAGAATCACAGCCGCCCCAACGAAACCACCGGCCACAACCGGCAGCAACGCCATCGCCGCAACACTTCCGGCCAGCGACACGACCAGCGGCCACCGGGTACCGAACCGGTCGGTCACCCATCCGCCGACCGCATTCCCAAGCACCCCACCGATTCCGTAGACGAACAGCAGCAGGCTCACCGTGCCGCCGTGCACCCCGGTGACCTCGATCAGCACCTCGGCGAGATACGTGTAGACACTCACGCCCGCGACCGAAACCAGCAACGTCACCGCGAACATCGGCACCACCCGCCGATCACCCACCACACCAAGCCGTTCCCGCAACCCCGCCGACGGCAGCGGCGCGACCAGGGGAAGCGCCGCCCGCACACCCACCGCAGCGGCCACGATCATGGCGGCGACCAGCGCGAACACCCCTTCGTAGCCGAGCGGGCCGGCGAGCAGGCTGCCCATCGGGATCCCCAGCACCAGCGACATCGACAACCCGCCGAACACCGTCGCGATCGCCCGCGCCCGCCGCTCGGGCGGGTTCAGTTCCGTCGCCACCATCGTCGCCGCCGGCGTGTACAACGCCGCCCCCAACGCCGTCAGCACCCTCGCCACCACCAACACCCCGTAACTCGGTGCCACGGCGGCCAATCCGTTGCCCCCAGCCATCACAACGAGCGCGAAGACCAGCAACCGCCGCCGTTCCCACCGCCCGGTCGCCGCCGCCAGCAACGGCGACGCCACCGCGTAGGTCACCGCGAACGCCGTCACCAACTGCCCAGCCGCCGCGACCG
>CBIMJO010001384.1:0-3283 GCA_966244135.1 uncultured Actinocrispum sp.
ACGGAAGCCCGTGCGTGATACGGGTCCGCCGTGGCAGTTCGGTGAGCCGGTCCAGCTCCAGCTTGTCACCGGTGGCCACGATCGCCTCGATGTCCAGTGGCAGCAAGGCCTGCATGATCCGGCGCAGCAGCTTGGCCCGGTCCTCGACGAGCGGCTCGTTGCTCATGGTGACCAGGACCCGTGGCGCCTCCGGCTCGTCGAAGATCCACGAGGGCAGTTCGCCGGGGCTGTGGAAGGTGACGTACCGGCCGGCGATGGCGTTCGTCGGCGGGGTCGTCCACTGCAGGCTCGGCGGGCAGTTGTCGATGATCTTCCAGTGGTCCGGCGCGCCGTCGTGCAGGCCCCACTTGCGGTGCAACGGAAGCAGCGCCTCCGCGACCGGCGCGGCGATGGCCGGGTGCGGCAGCATCCCCCGTCCGTGCAGGACGGTGGGCACGCCGATGGCGGCCGCCGCGATCGGGCCGGAGTACTCGAAGTCGCTGCACACCACCAGATCCGGCTGCCACACCTCGGCGATGGCCACCGTACGGTCGACCGTCTGCTCGGTCACCGGCACGTAGTGGCCGACGATGTGGCCGACCAGGTCGCCGACCGTGGCGTCCTGCCCGGACCTGCTGCCGAAACAGATGCTGATGTCGTCGGAGACGCGGGTCGCGGGCAGCCCGGTCGCCGCGGTTATTTTGGCGAGCTGGGCCGGACGCGCGACGAGCACGTCGTGGCCGGCATTTCGCAATGCCCACAGCGTCGGCAGCATCGGGTACAGATGTTCCTCGCTCGGGGCGCTCGTCGCCAAGATTTTCATGCTGCTCTCCCTCACGTGGGCGCATCAGGTTTAAGCGGTGATCCGAAGATATTGAGTGCGCCTGGCCTGCCACAACACCTCTTGTGTCGGCTCGTTCGGGCGCCGGGAATGGCCTGGCATTCAGGTATGCGAACCGGGGTAGACGACTGGGGTAGCCGGTTGGTGCAGCCGTTTCACCGCCCCTACTAACGATTCGACTAACCAGTGGATCAGCACACTGGCCCCCGGGAAAAGCCGCCGTGCTGGCACCGCGATCCGGGCCAGGCGTGGGCGTTTGTCTCGCTGGGTGCTTCAGATGGGTTGATACGAAATGGACAATGAGCAGAAGCTCCGCGACTACCTCAAGCTGGCGACGGCGGACCTGCGCCGCACGCGTCAGCGCGTCCGGGATCTGGAGGAGCAGAGTCAGCAGCCGATCGCGATCGTCGGCATGGCCTGCCGCTATCCCGGGGGTATCGCGAGCCCGGAGGGCCTGTGGCGCCTGGTCGCGTCCGGTGGTGACGGGATCACCCCGTTCCCGGCCGACCGCGGCTGGGACCTGGAGAACCTGCTCGACCCGGCCAAGACCAGCTCGTCGGCCACCGCCAGCGGTGGTTTCCTGCACGAGGCCGCCGACTTCGACGCCGAGTTCTTCGGGATCTCGCCGCGCGAGGCGATGGCGATGGACCCGCAGCAGCGGCTCGTGCTCGAAGTGACCTGGGAGACCTTGGAGCAGGCCGGGATCGACCCGGCCTCCCTGCGTGGCTCGCGCACCGGCGTGTTCGTCGGCGCGATGGCCCAGGACTACGACGCCAAGGAAGCCGAAGGGGCGGAAGGGTTCCTGCTCACTGGCCGGGCGGACAGCATCATGTCCGGCCGGCTGGCGTATCAGCTGGGCTTCGTCGGCCCGGCGGTCACTGTGGACACTGCGTGCTCGTCGTCGTTGGTGGCCATGCACTGGGCGATCCAGTCGCTGCGCACCGGCGAGTCGTCGCTGGCGCTGGCCGGTGGCGTCACCGTCATGTCCAGCCCCGACCTGTTCATCGAGTTCAGCAAGCAGGGCGGACTGGCCTCGGACGGGCGCTGCAAGTCCTTTTCGGACTCCGCGGACGGCACCGGCTGGGCCGAGGGCGTCGGCATGGTCCTGCTGGAGCGCCTGCCGGACGCGATCCGCAACGGTCACGAGATCCTCGCCGTGGTGCGGGGTTCGGCCATCAACCAGGACGGCGCCTCGAACGGCCTCACCGCGCCGAACGGACCGTCCCAGCAGCGCGTCATCCGTGAGGCACTGACCAACGGGCTGCTCACCGCGGACCAGATCGATGCCGTTGAAGCCCACGGAACCGGCACCACGCTCGGTGATCCCGTCGAGGCGCAGGCATTGCTGGCCACCTATGGCCAGGACCGGGTGCGCCCGCTGAAGCTGGGGTCGATCAAGTCCAACATCGGGCACACCCAGGCCGCCGCCGGCGTCGCCGGTGTGATCAAGATGATCATGGCGATGCGCAACGGGATCCTGCCCCGGACGCTGCACGCCGAGACTCGTTCGTCCCATGTGGACTGGTCGGCGGGCAAGGTCGAGCTGCTGACGGAGAACACACCATGGCCCGAGACCGGGGAACCGCGTCGCGCGGGCATTTCGTCGTTCGGCATCAGCGGCACGAACGCCCACCTGATCGTCGAGCAGGCCCCGGCGGCCGAAGAGGTCGAGGTCGGCGCTGCTCCGGCGGAACTGCCCTGGCTGGTGTCCGGCCGCACGCCGGAAGCCCTGCAAGCGCAGGCTTCACGGCTGCTGGAGCGACTCGGCTCTTCTCTGGCTGATGTGGCGTACTCGCTCGCGACCTCGCGAGCGGCCTTCCCGCAGCGAGCGGCTTTCGTGTCCAGCTCACGGGACGAGGTCGTCGCCTTCCTGACCGCCTTGGCCGCGGGGGAGTCCGTGCCCGGGCTGCAGCAGGGTGTGGCGGCGCCCAAGCAGAAGAAGGGTTTCCTGTTCGCGGGCCAGGGTTCGCAGCGGCTCGGTATGGGGCGTGAGCTTTACTCGCGGTTCCCCGTGTTCGCCGAGGCTTTCGAAGCCGTGCTCGCCGAGCTGGGCACGGATGTCCGCGATGTCATGTGGGGCGATGACGCGGATGCGTTGAACCAGACCGGGTCTGCGCAACCGGCGCTGTTCGCCCTGGAAGTCGCTCTCTACCGGTTGGTGGAGTCATGGGGGATCAAGCCTGATGTCCTTGTTGGACACTCGGTGGGCGAGATCGCGGCCGCACACGTCGCTGGGATCCTGTCGCTGGCCGACGCCTGCAAGCTCGTGTCCGCGCGCGGCCGGTTGATGCAGGCTTTGCCGACCGGTGGCGCGATGGTCTCGTTGCGTGCCACCGAAGAGGAAGTGCTGCCGCTGTTGACCGACGGTGTTGCCATCGCGGCGGTGAACGGGCCGCGGTCGGTGGTCATCGGCGGTGAGGAGGACGCTGTTGCCGCTGTGGCGGCACAGTTCGAGAAGGCCAA
>CBIMJO010001385.1:0-3282 GCA_966244135.1 uncultured Actinocrispum sp.
TCCGCGAGGCCGGTGCGGTGCTCAGGGACAACCACGACCTGCTTTTCTGCGAGACGCTGGACAAGCCGCCGTTCCGGCGGATCGAGGCGCCCCCGGCGGTCAACCCGGAGCTGGAGGTCAGCCCGGCGCCGTCGGCGATGTGCGCCCAGGACGAGCTGGAACCGATTCTGCTCGCGGCGGCGGTGGACCTCGGCGCGGATGTCCGGTTCGACAGCGAGGTCCAGGGCTTCCGCCAGCGCAACGACAAGGTCGAGGTGACCGTCGACGGCGAGGTGATCGAGGCGGACTACCTCATCGCGTGCGACGGTGCCCGCAGCGAGATCCGGGAAAGCCTTGGTATCGCGCTGAAGGGCGACGGGCCGGCGTTCCCGAGCGTGGGCATCTCGTTCCGGGCCGACCTCAAGGACCTCGCCGAGGATCCGTTCATCATCGCGTGGACGGTGCACCCTGAGGCGGCCGGTGTGATGCTGCCGATCAACAACGAGGACCGCTGGGTGTTCCACGTCCGGGTCAGCGAGCCCACGGAGTTCACCGACGAGCACTGCAAACGGCTCATCCGCAAGGCGACCGGCCGCCCGGACCTGGACATCGAACTGGTGTCGGTGCTGCCGTGGAACGCCACCGCGGCTGTTGCCGAATCCTACCGGCAGGGCAGGGTTTTCCTCGTCGGCGATGCGGCCCACCTGGTCCCGCCCACCGGTGCGTTCGGTGCGAACACCGGCATCCAGGACGCGCACAACCTGGCCTGGAAGCTCGCGTTCGTCCTCAAAGGACGGGCGAGTGAGCGCCTCCTCGACACCTACGAACAAGAGCGCAGGCCGGTCGCCGAGATGACCGCGGACCAGGCCATGCGCCGCCTGCGGGCCTGGGAACAGCACTCCGGCGAGGAGTACGAGGACGACCTGGTGGTGATCTTCGGTTCGCAGTACGTCTCCAGCGCGATCGACAACGCCGTCCCGCGTGCACTGCGGCTGCCCACCGACGGCGAGCCGGGAACCCGGGTCCCACACCTCTGGCTGGGCCCGGAAACGTCCACTCTGGACGTTGTCAACCAGGATTTCACGTTGTTCCATGGCGATGACCGGTGGCGTGAAAGCCCCGTGAAAGCGCACAAGGCCGACATCCAGGGCGCGATGCTGGTCCGGCCGGATGGTTACGTCGCGTGGCGGGGCGACGAGCCCGCCGACCTCACCGAACTGATCGCCAAGCTCACTGGGGCCGCCTATGATCCGCGGCATGAGCAGCTTTGACCGGGGTGACCACGAGTTCCGGGGCTTGATCGGATCCGCGCCGCAGCAGACGCTGGCGGAGTTGCGCGAGCGAGCGCCGAAGATCTATGACGCGATCATCACCGGGTTCCGCGAGACCATTTCCCAGCCCGAGCTGAGCCGGTACTCCCGAGAACTGGCAACGGTCGCGATGCTCGCGGCGTTGGGTGGCGCCGAACCACAGCTCACGCTGCACACCCAGGCCGCACTGCGCAACGGCGTCGAGCCGGACGAGCTGATCGCGTTGTGTGAGCATATTTACCCGTACGCGGGCATGCCGCGGGCGTTGAACGCCTTGGCCGTGATCGACAAGGTCCTCACCGACGCGGGTTACCCCAGGCCTGTCCCTCTGCGGACCGTGCGCCTGGGCGACCACGAGACGGTGGTGGCGCAACGAGGCGACGCGGGAACGGCGGTGCTGCTGGTCCACGCGATCTCGTTGGACTGGCGGATGTGGGAGCCGGTCATGAACGAGCTCGGGAAGAGCCGCCGGGTGTTCGCGTATGACCTGCGCGGTCACGGTCGGGCCATGGGCGCGCCTGCGGCCACGTCGATGAATGAGTACACATCGGACCTGGTCGGCGTGCTCGACGCGCTCGACCTCGATCGTGCGCACGTTGTCGGGTTGTCGTTCGGCGGCGGCGTTGCTCAGGCCGCCGCCGCAACGCATCCCGAACGGTTCGCCTCGTTGTCGTTGCTTGCGACGGGTGACACCCCGAACGACGAGGTGTTCGAGAACCGCGCTGTGGCAGGGGAAACCGAAGGTATGGCGGCGCAGATCGTGCCGTCGCTGACGCGGTGGTTCACTCCCGCGGCGTTGGCGACCAACGGATGGGGCGTGAAGTACGCGCGGGAACGGGTGTTGCGCGCGAACCCCGCGGACTGGGCGGCGACGTGGCGGGCGTTCAAAACCCTGGATGTGCACGGGAAACTGGGCACGTTCGAGTCGCCGGTGCTGGTGGTCGCGGGCGAGGCGGACCTGAGCGCCACGCCCGCGTCCATGCGCGAGATCGCCGACCGCATCCCGGGCGCGCGCTTCGAGGAACTCCCCGGGACCCCGCACATGCTCTCGCTTGAGCAGCCCGCACTGGTCGCGGGGACACTGGGACGGTTCATTCCTTAGCCCGGACGAACGTGAGACACGGGCCGGGGGAACGTGAGACAGGCGGGTGGGTATGCCTTGACAGGTATATGCGGGCGGAGGCATATTGGGGTGGGTGGATGCCTTTGCTGTGCTGGCGGAGCCGACGCGGCGGCGGATTCTGGATGAGCTCCGGCGCTCGGAGAGCAGCGTCAACGATCTCGTCGCGAGTCTCGCGGTCAGCCAGCCGACCATGTCCAAGCACCTGAAGGTGTTGCGGGAGGCCGGTTTCGTGTCCGTCCGCACGGCCGCGCAGCAGCGGGTGTACCGGATCGAGCGTGAGCCGTTCACGCGGGTGGACGCGTGGCTCGAGCCGTACCGGCAGCTGTGGACCAAGCACCTGGACGCCCTGGAGCGTCACCTCGACACCATGGAGTGACCATGACCTACGAGCCGAGCCCGCTGGCCGATGTGGACTGCCGGCCGAGCGGGGACCGCTGGCAGCTGATCTTCGTCCGCGACCTGAAACACCCGCCGGAGAAGGTGTGGGCCGCGCTCACCACACCGGAGAACCTGGCGAAATGGGCGCCGTACACCGCGGACCGCGACCTCGGCGAGACCGGCGGGGTGACCCTGTCGATGATCGACGGCGAGTCCCGGACGGACATGGCGGCCGAGGTGCTGCTGGCCGAGCCCGGCAAGGTCCTCGAGTACTCCATGGGCACGGACCTGTTGCGCTGGCAGCTCGAACCGACCAGCGCCGGGACCCAGCTGACGTTGCTGCACACCGTGCAGGGCAAGGACTGGGTGCCCAAGGTCGCCGCCGGCTGGCACATGTGCCTTGACGTGGCGGAGAAACTGCTCGACGGCACGCCGATCGCGCCCATCCGCGGCGCCGACGCGGTCAACTACGGCTGGCTGGACCTCAACGCC
>CBIMJO010001386.1:0-3278 GCA_966244135.1 uncultured Actinocrispum sp.
TGGTGCCGTGGACAACGAATACGGCCCGGTCCACCTTCTTGATCACCGTGTTCATGGCGGGACACGATCTGGTGAGGCTGCGACGGCCTCTCTCCGCCCACCGGCGCCGGAGTGCGGCCGTCGGATCTTTACTCGTCCCTCTGAGCCGGTTGGCGATGACCCTGACCGGACGGCCCACCAGTACTCCAGCTCCCCGCAAGGCCGACAGGGCCACCCGGTGAACTCCTCGGGCGGCATGGCCGATCCAGTCCCGGACCCAAGTGTTTCCGCCCGTGTACAGCCGCCGGACCATGAGCTGGTCGATGTCGCCCCCGGGAACCGCGGCCGCGAGCAGTTCGTCCGCCTCGCCGTCCGGCCCGTTCTCGAACTCGATCGCGTCGTGGCCGGGCCGCACCAGCATGATCACCGCGTCCGGGCCGTAGACCAGCGCTGCCACAACCTCCTGGCCGGTCAAGAACTCCACGCCCTGCGCCCCTGCGCCGGTGACAGCCCAGAGACGCACCCACATGGACCCTGGCTCGTCGATCGAGCCATCCCCGAACGATGCGACATCATCGCCGACGCCGATCTCGCCAAGAGGACTCCACTTCTCCGGCGTCTCACCAGTTATCAGCCGCGAACCACGAGCATCTCTTACGACATGTTCCACCAGTTGTCGCGAAATGTCCGCTTCGGGCCACTGGGTACGGATCAATTCCGGTAGCGAGCCCAGTTCCTCCCGGCTGATGACCACACCAGTCGCTTGCCCCGGAGACGGCCTCGTTGGATCCTCAGGGCCTGCCACTGTGATCATCGGCGGCTCGCCGACCACCTCACTGTTCGACATCAGCCGCGCCGTGAACACGCACTTGGTATCGCCGGCCGGTCGATCCGCGTGACGCTAATGCGCGACGCGACAGTGGTCATCGCTTACCGGGACTGGTGGGGTGATTTCCTACCGGCCTGATGTTCTCCGGCCAGGTTCCGTTGTGGGGTCAGAACGTGTGCCCGCCGCCCCAGCCACCGCCGAGCGTGACGGCTGGGACCTCGCTGGCTTGTGGGTTCGGCGTCGCGGCAGCAGCCGGTGCGAGGGACAACGCGCCCGCCAGCATGGCAGCCACCGCAACCAGGCATGTGCGCAGAATCCTGTGGCGACGACGGTCAGTTCTTCGCATAGCGACTCGCTCACCCCTCGATCGAGACAACCGAACAGCCATGCCCACCCTGCCGCGCGCCTACGGAGCGAGCAAGTGCGGTAACACGAACTTTCCTTACCCAGTACCAAATGGACCGGTCGCTGAGCTATCCGCCGGTCTTCGTGTAGTCGCGGGTCAGCCAGTGGTCGGTCACCAGGATGATCTCGCCGCCGGGCTGGTAGCCGTACCAGAGCGGGATGGCCAGCGGACCCCGGCCGTCGTCGTCGGCCACGGTCACGACCGCGATGTGCACTTCCTCGAGGAAGGCCTCGCGTTCGGCGGGTGTCATTGCCAGGGACACGATTCACAGGCCAGCGCTGCCGACGACCGACCGCCCACGAAGCATCAACGCGGTGGTATGCGTTCGATGCGGGTCCAGCCTTTCCAGCCTCGCTCTTCCAGGATCGCCAGCAGTCGGCGGGCGCCCGGTGCGGACTCGAGCATGGTCGCGTCGAGCAGGTCGACGAACTGGTCGTTGAAGCCCTCGGTGTTCAGCTCGCCCGCCTCTGCGGCGCGAATCACCAGGCGCTCCAGGATGTCGGCGAACTCGACGATGCGGGGATCGTCGGGCGGCAGGTCCAGTGCGCCGTTGAGGAGGCTGTAGAGCTTCATCACGTCGGGATCGTCCAGCTGCTCGTGCTTGCTGGCCATGACAGCCTCGATGTGGTCCGGCACCTCGGCGGCGACCAGGATCCAGGCATCCCGCTCCAGCTCGATGTACCGCTCCTCGACGCCGAGGCCCCGCAGCCGGTCGAGGTAGTCCACGACGCACTGGGGGAGCGCCAGGAGCTCGCCACCGGCCAGCCTGGCGAGCCGTTTGCGGGTCTCCCGCAGCCGCCGGATCTCGGCGCGCAGGTCCTTGTCGATCTCCTGGACGCCGTCGGCGAACTCCGCCGGGCCGGCGTCCAGGAGTTCCTGCACCCGGGCCAGCGGCACGCCCGCCTCCGTGAGGGTGTGGATCCGGATCAGCCGCACCACCGCGGCGACGCCGTAGACCCGGTAGCCGGACTGGTCACGCTCCGGCTCCGGTAGTAGCCCGATCTGGTGATAGTGGCGTACCGCCCGCACCGTCACCCCGGCGTGCGCCGCCAGCTGGCTGATGGTGAGCATGGGTCCCAGACTGCCTCAGGCGATCTTCCGGCGGTAGACGGCCATCGCGCAGACGTAGGCGACGACGAGGATGCCGACGCACCAGGCGAGCGCGATCCAGATGTCGCCGCCGACCGGCTGCTGCGCGAACAGGCCGCGGATGGTGTTGACGATCGACGTCACGGGCTGGTTCTCGGCGAACCAGCGCACCGGGCCGGGCATTGTCTGTGTGGGCACGAACGCCGAGCTGATGAACGGCAGGAAGATCAGCGGGTAGGCGAACGCACTCGCGCCCTCGATCGATCCCGCGGACAGTCCCGGGATCACCGCGATCCAGGTCAGCGCCAGGGTGAACAGCAGCAGGATGCCCGCGACCGCGAGCCATGCCATTACTCCGGCCCCTGAGCGGAAACCCATGAGCAGCGCGACACCCACCACGAACACGAGCGAGATCACGTTGGCCACCAACGAGGTCACGACGTGCGCCCACAGCACGCCCGACCGGGCGATCGGCATCGACTGGAACCGCTCGAAGATCCCGCTCTTCATGTCCGCGAACAGCCGGAACGCGGTGTAGGAGATGCCCGACGCGATCGTGATCAACAGGATGCCCGGCAGCATGTAGTTCACATACGAACCCGATCCGGTGTTGATCGCGCCGCCGAACACGTAGACGAACATCAGCATCATGGCGATCGGCGTGATGACCGTCGTGATGATGGTGTCCACGCTGCGGGTGACATGGCGCAGCGTCCGTCCGATGAGGACATTCGTGTCGCCGAAGAAGTACGTGGTCATCCCTGTTTCCCAGTGGTCGTGGCGGTGAGCGTGAGGAAGATCTCCTCGAGGGTCGGCTGCTTCTCGACGTACTCGACGGTGGCCGACGGCAGGAGCTGCTTGAGCTCGGCGAGGGTGCCGGTCACGATGATCCGGCCCTCGTGCAGGATCGAGATCCGGTCGGCCAGCTGTTCGGCCTCCTCCGCGAACGAGGAGTCCTCCGAGGCAAGCTCCCGA
>CBIMJO010001387.1:0-3276 GCA_966244135.1 uncultured Actinocrispum sp.
GACCCCGGCGATCACCTGGGCGCTCGTCCCCGCCGCGAATGTCCCCGTTGCCAACAGATACGTCGCAAGTGACATACCTACTGGACTTACCAGAAACCGGCAAAACGCCCACGGTGTCCAAGTGTCAGCTGACGAAGAACAGGACGGAGGCGATCAGGACAGCGACGGCGGTGCCGCCGTGCATGGCGTAGGCGAGGGTTTTGTTGCCGCGGTACCTGAGGATGGTGAGGGCGTCGCCGATGGGGGTCACCGCGGCGGCGAGCAGGAGGTAGGCGAGGACGTGGTACTGGCCCAGGACGAGGGGGATCAGGACCACGAGGCCGGACACCACGTCGCGGATTCCCTTGACGTTGAGCCAGGCCAGGCCGCGGTCGTTCGGCCAGACCGGCAGGCCGAAGGACTTGGCGGTCTTCTCCGGCGCCAGCAGGTACTGGACGCCGGCGGTGATGATGCCCAGGCCGCAGAGAACCGTGAGGGCGATGGCCACGTACTGCATGTCTTCCTCGTTTCCTAGCGTTGCTAGCTTCTGGAGCAACGCTAGCACGAGCGTTGCTCGATGCGCTAGCGGTGCTAGGATTTGTGTCATGGCTATTCAGCAGCGGCGGGAACGGGAACGGGCCGAGCGGCACCAGCTGATCATCACGACGGCGCGGCAGCTGGCCGAGGCGGAGGGCTGGGACGCGGTCACCACACGGCGGCTGGCCGAGTTGATCGAGTACAGCCAACCCGTGCTGTACAGCCACTTCGCGGGCAAGGACGCGATTGTCGGCGCGGTGGCGCTGGAGGGCTTCGCCGAGCTGGCGGCCGAGCTGAACCGGCACCACGGCCTCGAACCGGTGGTGCGCGCCTACGTGAACTTCGCGGAGTCCAACCCCGCGCTGTACGACGCGATGTTCACCCTGGCCACGCCGCTGGTGTTCGCGCAGGAAGAGACCCCGCAGCCGCTGAAGGACGGTTTCGCGGCCATCCAGACCGTGGTGGCGCCGTTCGCGGGCGGCCGTGACCTGGGCATGTTCACCGAAGTGGTGTGGAGCGCGCTGCACGGGCTGGTGATGCTCACCCGCGGCGCGCGCCTGCCGGCCAAAGGGCAGAAGGAGCGCCTCGCGATCCTGGTGGACCAGATCCAGGTGACCGGTCAGACCGAGGCGTAGACCAGGAAGACGACCTTCCCATCCGGGGCGTCCAACCGGTGGGCGGTGACGTCCCGGAACCCGCGGGCCACGGTGGCGGCCTCATCGGCGTCCCGGGGCAGCCGCAGGTCGGCGGCGACCAGCGAGGCGAACTCCCCGGTGGGCCGGAACGACGAGGCCATCGGCAGGGTGAACGCGATGTTGCCGCCCGGCCGCAGCACCCGCTGCCAGTCGCGTAACGCCGCGCCGCCAAGGAAGTGCAGCGAGGACGCGCACAGAACAAGGTCCACACTGGCGTCCGGAACCGGAGCGGGCACCGCGGGCGCGACCATCCAGGTGATCTTGCTTTCCGGGTCCTGCACCGCCGATTTGGCCCGGGCCCGCGAGATCATCCCCGCGGACAGGTCCACGCCCACCACCCGCCGGGCGCCGAGGTGCTGAACAGCGGCGAAGGCCGCGGCCCCGGTCCCGGTGGCGACGTCGAGGACCAGCCGGGGACAGGGCGCGTCGGCGAGCCCACTGATCAGTTTCTCGGCGACGACCTGGTGGAACAGGTCCTCGTCATAGTGGGTGGCGATCTCGTCGAACACGTTCACCCGCCGGATGGTACGACCAGGATCACCCGCTGGCGAAGATGGAACCGACTGTCTCACCGGCGGCTTCCTGCTGGCCGAAACAGTAGAAGTACGGGTGGTCACCGGGAGTGGCCACCGCCGCGATCGACCATGACTCCGCGGATACGCCGGGTTTGAGACGGGACTGCAACGCCGGCAGCGTGCAGGCACTGGTGACTTCCGGCGACTCCTCGATGGCGGTCTGGGTCGCGGGCATCGACGGCAGCCAGCCGCCGCCGAAGACCTGCCAGAAATGCGGCTCATCACAGGGAAGTTGCTTGGCGGAGGCAGGCTTGGCGTCGAACTGGTTGATGCCGTAGTAACAGACATCGCCCGACGCGCAGAACCGGTTGCCGCACGCCACCAGTTTGGGCGGCGCGCCGGCCGGGGCCGACGACGACGGAGATGACGGAGATCCGGGTGGTGACGCGACTCCGGGTGAGTCGGGCCCCTTGAACACGAAGATCGACACCACTACCGCGACCACGATGACCACGGCCGCCACCGGGATCGGCCACCACCGACGCCGCCGGGCCTCCGGCGAAGGCGAGGGCGCGGGCGCTTGTGCGGGCGGCGGTGCGACCACTGCCGGGGGCACGGTCGCTGCTCCGCGCAACTCCTCAGCGAACGCCCCCGCGCTAGGCGTCCGCGCCGCGGGATCGCTTGCCAGCGCCCGGATCAAGGCCGAGTTCAAGTACACCGGCGCGTTGGGGATCGGCGCGACCTCACTCCGCAACGCCGACGTCAACGCGTCCAGAGACGTTGCGGGCCAGGGAATATCGCGCGGCGAGCGGCCGGTGGCGAGCTTGTAGATGGTCGCCGCCAACGAGTACACGTCGGACGCCGGGGTCGGGGCACTCCAGGCGAACGCCTCGGGTGCCGCGTACGAGGGGCTCAACGCGCCCAGCGTGATCGTGGCCTCCTGGGCGTCCAGGATCGCCGCCAAACCGAAGTCGGCCAGCTTCACCGCGCCGAACGAGTCGATCAACACGTTGCCCGGCTTGATGTCCCGGTGCAGCACGCCCGCCGCGTGCGCATGCCCCAACGCGTCCGCCAGCAGCCGCGCCACGTCCAGCACCTGCGCCATCGGCAGAGGTCCTTGCGCGGCAAGCAGATCCGCCAGCGATCCGCGCGCGCACAGCTCCATCACGATGTACGGCCGCCCGTCGGCCGCGATGCCCGCGTCGTAGATCGCGACCACGTTGGGGTGCCCGGAAAGCCGGGCCGCCGCCCGGGCCTCGCGCAGGAACTTCTGCTTCTCCGCGTCGGTGTTCAGGATCCGGTTGTCCAGCTTGACCGCGACGTCCCGGCCCACCTGAACCTGCCGGGCCCGGTAGACCACACCGAACCCGCCACTGCCCAACTCACCGACGATCTCCAGCCCGGGAATCACCCGTGCACTCTAGAGCCACGGAATCAGCTGCACGCCGCCGAGGAAGGGCAGGGCGCCGGTGTGCTGCAGGGCGGCCAGGCCGAGCCAGATCGTGACCAGTGTTATCAATGGCGCCACGATCGCGAGCTCCACCTTCACC
>CBIMJO010001388.1:0-3274 GCA_966244135.1 uncultured Actinocrispum sp.
GACGTTCGCCATGCTGGGCGAGGCCCGCCGGCGTCTGGAGCGCGGCGCCGACGTGGTGGTGGGTCTGGTGGAGACGCACGGCCGGGCCAAGACCGCTGCCTTGGTGGACGGTCTGGAAGTCGTGCCGCGCAGGCACATGGAGTACCGGAGTCAGCAGTTCGAGGAGATGGACATCGATGCGCTCCTGACCCGCAGGCCCGAGGTCGCCATCGTCGATGAGCTGGCGCACACCAACGTTCCCGGTTCTCGTCACGAGAAACGGTGGCAGGACATCGAGGAACTGCTGGAAGCCGGGATCGACGTGCTGTCCACGGTGAATGTGCAGCACCTGGAGAGCCTCAACGATGTGGTGCAGCGCATCACCGGGGTTCAGCAGCATGAGACCGTGCCGGACGAGGTGGTCCGCAAGGCCGAGCAGATCGAATTGGTCGACATCACGCCGGAGGCGCTGCGGCGCAGGCTGGCGCACGGCAACATCTACCAGGCGCATCGGATCGACGCCGCGCTGGGCAACTACTTCCGGCCCGGCAACCTGACCGCACTGCGGGAGCTGGCCTTGCTGTGGGTGGCCGACCAGGTGGATGTCGCGCTGCAGCGGTACCGGTCCGAAAAGGACATCACCGACACCTGGGAGACCAGGGAACGGGTGGTCGTGGCGATCACCGGCGGCAAGGAGAGCGAGACGCTGATCCGCCGTGGCCGCCGGATCGCCACTCGCGCGGGCGCGGAAATGCTGGTGGTGCAGGTGTTACGCGGCGATGGGCTGACCGGTGCGTCCCCGCAGGATGTGGTCGGGCACCGCAGGCTCGCCCGCGAGCTGGGCGCGACCTTCCATACCGTGGTCGGTGACGATGTTCCGGAGGCACTGCTGGCGTTCGCCCGTGGCGTCAACGCCACCCAGCTCGTGCTCGGCACCTCCCGCCGGTCGCGAATCGCGCGGGTGTTCAACGAGGGCATCGCGGCCACGACGGTCCAGCTGTCCGGCCCGATCGACGTGCACGTGGTCACCCATGACGAGACCGGTGGCCGGCTGCGGGCCAGGTTCGCCCGCAGCGCCCTGCCGCTGCGGCGCAAGATCACCGGCTGGTCGCTGGCGTTGATGCTGCCCGGCCTGGCCACCCTCGTGGGAGCCCTGCTGCGGCAGGATCTGATCCTCTCGACCGACGCGATCGACTACTTCCTGGCGATCATCGTGGTCGCGCTGGTCGGCGGGTTCGGCCCGGCGCTGCTCGCGGCGGTGGTGAGCGCGGTGTCGTTCAACTACTTCTTCGTCCCGCCGATCTACTCGCTGACCATCGCCGAACCGGAGAACCTGGTCACGATGATCATCATGGTCGTGGTGGCCGTGCTGGTCGCCCTTGTGGTGGACCGGGCGGCCCGGCGGGCCGAACAGGCGGCCCGGGCCAGTACCGAGGCCTCGCTGCTGGCCTCGTACGCCCGGACCGTGCTCACCCACGACGAACCCCTGGATCGGCTGCTGGAGAAGGTGAAGGAGAACTTCGGCCTGGTGTCGGTGGCGCTGCTGGAGAAACACGGCGGCGAGTGGGAACGGGTGGCCTGCGTCGGTGACCGGCCGTGCGACGAGCCGGGGGAGGCCGATGTGGACGTCGCCGTGACCGAGGACGTGCATCTGGCCTTGCGCGGCCGGGCTTTGCCCGCGCACGACCGGCGGGTGCTGGAGGCCGCGGCCGGTCAGGCGCTGCTGGCGTTGCGGCAGCAGCGGATGGCCACGGAGGCGTACACCGCCCAGCGCCGCGCGGAGACCACTGAACTGCGGACCGCGTTGCTGTCCGCCGTCGGGCACGACCTGCGCACGCCGCTGACGTCCATCAAGGCCGCGGTCGGCAGCCTGCGGGCGGCGGATCTCGAACTGTCCGAAGAGGACACCGCGGAGCTGCTGGCGGCGGTGGAGGAGTCCGCCGACCGGCTCGCCGGCCTGGTGGACAACCTGCTCGACTCGTCGCGGCTGGCGACCGGCGCGGTCGAACCGAACATGCGACCGGTTGGCTACGACGAGATCGTCGCCCGCGCGCTGTCCGGTGTGGACGGACGTGACCAGGTCGCGCTCGACGTGGACGAGACACTGCCTGAGGTCCTCGCCGATCCCGGCCTGCTGGAGCGGGTCGTGGCCAATCTGATCGACAACGCGTTGCGGCACGGCCGGATGCAGCCGCGGCGTCCGGCTGATGTCGGCGGCAACGGCATTGTGGCCGCGGACGAGCCGGTGGTCGCCGTCCGCGCGAGCCGGCACGCCGACCTGGTCGAGCTGCGGATCGTGGATCACGGCCGGGGCCTGCCCAAGGGCACCGCCGAATCGCTGACCTTCGCGCCGTTCCAGCGGCTCGGCGACCGGGACGCCACCCCCGGCGTGGGGCTGGGACTGTCGGTGGCCAAGGGGTTCACCGACGCGATGGGCGGCACGATCCGGGCCGAGGACACCCCCGGCGGCGGCCTCACCGTGGTCATCTCGTTGCCGGTGGAACGGGAATGAGCCTATGACCCTGGTGCTGGTGGTCGACGACGACATCCAGATCGCGCGAGCGCTGCGGATCAACCTGTCCGCGCGCGGCTACCGCGTGGCAGTGGCCCATGACGGTGCCGAAGCATTGCGTGCCGCCGCCAAGGCCAGGCCGGACCTGGTGGTGCTGGATCTCGGGTTGCCCGACATGGACGGGCTTTCGGTGATCGCCGGCCTCCGGATGTGGACCGCGACACCGATCCTCGTGCTGTCCGCCCGCACCGAGGCCGCGACCAAGATCGCCGCCCTGGACGCGGGCGCGGACGACTACATCACCAAACCGTTCGGGATGGACGAACTGCTCGCCCGCATCCGGGCGGCGGTGCGACGCTCCGCGGTCTCCGGTCAGCAGGCCGACGAGCCGTTGGTGGACACCGGATCGTTCACTGTGGACCTCGGCGTGAAGAAGGTGTGGCGGCAGGGCGCCGAGGTGCACCTCACCCCGACCGAGTGGGGCATGCTGGAACTGCTGGTGCGCAACCGCGGCAAGCTCGTCACCCAGAAGCAGATCCTCGAGGACATCTGGGGCCCGGAGTACGCGGACCGGTCGCACTATCTGCGGATCTACATCGCCCAGCTGCGCCAGAAACTGGAACCCGACCCGGCCAGGCCCCGGCACCTGATCACCGAACCGGGCATGGGTTACCGGCTCGCCTGAGTCACAGGTTCTGCTCGTACAGTGCGGCCCACACGTCCAATTCGGACAATTCGCTGCACAAGCACCGCCCGGCCGGAGTCAGGCCATAGTGGACTGTG
>CBIMJO010001389.1:0-3273 GCA_966244135.1 uncultured Actinocrispum sp.
GATGATCCGGCTCGGGTCGCTCGCGGGCTATCTCTTCGACGGGCCGCGGCTGCTCGGCGGGTGGACCCCGCCGAGCAGGCCGGCGGTCTACGCGGTACTGTGCAAACCGGACCCGGACGCGAAACCCGAGCGGTACGCGGTGATCTACGTGGCGCACACCGACGACCTCGCGGCGGAGGGCTTTCCGTTCCACCATCCACGTGCGCACGCGTGGATCGCGCGGGCGGGTTCGCGGTGGAAGGTGCACATCGCGACCTTCGAGGTGCCTGGCGGCACACGTTCGCACCGTGAGCAGATCACCGCCGAGCTGATCGCGATGTATCGCCCGCGCTGCAACGACACCCAGTACAACCCGACCTGGCGGCCGGAGTGGATCGGCCGGTCACGAGGACAGGAAGGCCACGAGGCCTAGGGTGCCGAGCAGCCAGTCGCGGATGTACACCCAGAACGGGGCCCGATCGCCGTTGTCCTTCCGGATCAGCCGCAGGCCGGTGAGCAGCTTGCCGACCGTCGCCTGCGTGGCCCACTGGACGATGATCCGGTCCACAATGGATAATCCGACGAACCCGACGAGGGTGACCCCGACGAGCAGCCAGACGTCGGTGAACATGAAGTGCGCGACCGCGACCGCGACGGCGAACCCGAGTGCCAAGTGGACGATCATGTCGAGGATGAAGCTCAGCACCGGGCGCCGCCCGATCGGCGTCGGGTAGCGCGGGTCGCCGTACCCGCCGTGCGCCTCGGGGAGCCAGGTCGCCGTTCCGTTCCACGGCTGCCGCAGGTCACGGCTGCGTACCGCGACGAGTTCGATCGACTTGCTGCTCACACCCGGTGATCATGCCGGATGCGCCGGGCGTTCGTGGCCGTTTCGGGCACATCGGATGCTTGAGGTTCTCTGACAGGTTCCTGACAATCACCGAACAGCATGACGGCATGAAGATCTCCCGTGCCGTGGTCGTGCTGTGCGGCTTGCTGACGGCCTGCAGCAGCACGCAGGCCCCGCCGGCCAAGGACGTCGCCTCACTGTCCACTCCGGGCTCCTCGCAGCAGCAGGCCCCGGCCACCGTCCAGCCGTCCGGCGAGTCGCAGCGGCCCCAGCTGCGGCTCGACAGCAGCGACGAGGAGCAGCAGGCGGCCTGGGACGGCTACTACGTGTGCCTGAAGCAGAACGGCCACGTGATGCTCAGCGCGCGCAAGCACTCGGGCCCCGCCGGCAATGACATCGAGACCCCGGACATGAACGACGACAGCCCGGCGAGCAAGGCGGCCGAGGAGAAGTGCAAGGGCAAGCTGCCGCTGCAGCCGCCGGAGATGGACGCGGCCAAGAACCCCAAGTACGTGGACGACTACCACACGTGGGTCAAGTGCATCAACGACCACGGCATCCCGGTGGTGGAGACCGATCCGCCGGGCAGCGGCTGGACCTACAACGGCACCGTGACCGTGCCGGAGAAGGAAGCCGCGAAGATCGAGAAGGACTGCCAGCTGCAGGCCTTCGGCGGTGGCAAGTGAGCGCCCCTGGCTGGCGGGCCCTGCAGGACCGCCGATGAAGCGGCGGACCTGGATCGTTGTCGGGGTGCTGGTCGCTGTGGTTGTGGCTGTTGGGGCAGGCGTCTATGTGGTGGTCGACCACGGGAAGTCCACTGTGCCCGGTGCGCCGCCGCCCGCCGCGGTGAAGACCGTGGCGATCGAGCAGACCGACCTGTCGAACACGTCGTCCTTCAGTGGCACGTTGGGGTTCGGGACTCCGCAGACCGTCAAGGGCGCGGGTGAGGGGATCGTGACCAAGCTGCCCAAGGCCGGGGATCCCGTTGACCGCGGGAAGCCCTTGTACTCGGTGAACGGCACCCCGGTGCCGGTGTTCTTCGGGGATACGCCGTTGTATCGCAAGCTGGACAACCCGGACCTGCAAGGCCCGGACGTCTCTGTGGTGGCGGACAACCTGACCGCGCTCGGGTACAAAGTGGGCACCCGGCCCAAGGACCGCACCAAGACGGCGTTCACCCCGGCGATCTCGGATGCGTTGAAGAAGTGGCAGAAGACCGCGGCGCTGCCGGAGACCGGGACCCTCGACATTGGACAGGTGGTCGTGCTGTCCGGGGCGATGCGGGTCAACGGGGTGACCGCGCAGCTCGGTGACGCGGCGAACACCCCGTTGCTCACGGTCACGCCGAAGTCCAAAGTGGTCACTGTGGCGGTGGACGCCAACGAGGTCGGCGCGATCAAAGCCGGGGTCGCGGCCACCATCGTCCGGCCGGACGCCAAGGAGGTCCCCGGCAAGGTCACCGACATCAGCACGACCGTCACCGGCGGCGACGCCGAGAAGGGGAACTCCGGGCCGCCCAAGGTGAACATCACGGTCACGCCGGACAACGAGAAGGACTTGGACACCTACGACTCGGCGACGGTCCAGATCAAGATCACCACGGAGACCCACGCGGGCGTGCTCGCCGTGCCGGTCGGTGCTCTGGTCGCGTTGCGCGAGGGTGGATATGCCGTTCAGCTGCCGGACGGGACGTTGAAGGCCGTGCGGACCGGGATGTTCGCCAAGGACCTGGTCGAGATCAGCGGGACCGGGATCGGCGCGGGCATGCACGTGGTGACGACCTCATGACGCCCGTTCTCGCCCTGCGCGAGGTGAGCAAGATCTACACCGGGGATGTGATCGCGCTCGACAAAGTGTCGCTGGACATCCAGCCGGGGGAGCTGCTCGCGATCGTCGGACCGTCCGGCTCCGGAAAGTCCACTTTGCTCAACATCGTCGGCACGCTCGACCTGCCCACGCACGGAACCGTGGAGATCGGCGGGCAGAACGTGACCGAGTTGTCCGACCGCCGGCTGTCGGCGTTGCGTGGACGTCAGCTCGGCTTTGTCTTCCAGCAGTTCCACCTGATCGACGGCCTGAGCGCGGTCGAGAACGTCGCGACCGGCCTGTTGTACGCGGGCGTGCCGAGGCGCAAAAGGCGTGGCCAGGCCATGGAAGCGCTGGCGCGGGTGGGGTTGTCGCATCGCGTGAACCATGTGCCACACCAGCTTTCCGGTGGCGAACGTCAACGCGTCGCCATCGCCCGGGCGGTGGTCAACGATCCTTCGCTGGTGCTGGCCGACGAACCGACCGGCGCCCTGGACACCGCGAACGGCCACGCGGTGCTGAACCTGCTGACCGCGTTGAACAAAGAGGGAACCACCATCGCCGTGATCACGCACGACCGGGAGATCGCCGCGCGGCTGCCCCGGCAGGTCGAGTTCCGCGACGGCCGGATCGTCGCCGAT
>CBIMJO010001390.1:0-3269 GCA_966244135.1 uncultured Actinocrispum sp.
TCCTCCGGCGATCCCAGTTTCAAGGCGCACAGTTCCGGCGGATCCTGGGCTGGACGATCGCGCTGGGCCTGGTCACCGTCGGCGACTCGTTCATCTACCTCGTGGTGCAGCGCCGCTGGGATGTGGCGGCGACGTACTTCCCGCTGCTTCCGCTGGGCACGGCCGGGGTGTACCTGCTGCTGGCGATGCCGTTCGGCAAGCTGGCCGACCGGGTCGGCCGGTGGCCGGTGTTCCTCGGCGGGCACGCAGCACTATGCGGAGCGCTGTTCCTCTTGAGCGGATCGGGGTTCGGCCTGGTCGTGGCGCTGGCGCTGCACGGGGTGTTCTACGCGGCCACCGACGGCGTGCTGATGGCCGCGGCCGGGCCGCTCGTGCCCACGCAGTTGCGTGCCACCGGCCTGGCGGTGATCCAGACCGGGCAGGCGGTGGCGCGGATGGTCTCGTCTGTCCTCTTCGGACTGGCCTGGACGGTGTGGGATCTGCAGCCGGCGGTCCTCGTGGCCGCGGGTGCGATGGCTGTGGTCACCCTCGCCGCCGCGTTCGCCCGGCCGGTGCGGCCATGAGGAAGGCGTTGCTGGCGGTCGCCGCGGCGATGGTGCTCGCCGTCGCCGCGGTGGCCTACACCCTGCAGGCACGCGGTTCGGACGAGGTCGCGACCGAGCGCTTGACCTTGGCGCCGGGTCAGCTGTTCGTCCGCGACCAGGCCAGCGGCCACATCGCCGCGATCCCGCTCAACGACCCGGGTGCGCCCCGGCGGCTCGGCGAGCTGAAGTGCGACCGGTTCGCGGTGGCCCGGCAGACCGCGGTCTGCCTGAGCGTGCAGCCCAGCACGCTGCCACCGATCATGGACGTCCTCGTGCTGAACGCCGACCTGACGGTCCGCCATCGCGAATCGCTGCCAGGGACGCCAAGCCGTGCGCGAGTCTCCCCCGATGGTCAATTGGTCAGCTGGACGTTGTTCGTCACCGGCGATTCCTATGCGGCGACCGGGTTCTCGACTCGGTCGGGTGTGTACGACATCGCGCGTGGGCAGCTGTTCAAGTCGATCGAGGAGCTGCCGGTGTTCGTGTCCGGGCAGCGGTACTTCGCGTCGGACGTGAACTACTGGGGCATCACGTTCGCCCCAGACGGCAACCGGTTCTACGCCACGCTCGGCAGCAAGGGCCGCACCTACCTGATCGAGGCCGATTACGGCCGCTACCAGGGCAAAGCCGTGCGGGAGAACGTCGAGTGCCCATCGTTGTCGCCGGACGGGACGAGGGTGGCGTTCAAGAAGAAGGTGGCCGAGGGCGAATGGCGGCTGTCCGTGCTCGACCTGGCGAGTCTGCGGGAGACCGAACTCGCCGAGACCCGCAGCGTCGATGACCAGGCCCTGTGGCAGGACGAGTCGACCATCCTGTACGGCCTCGGTGGCGACATCTGGTCGGTCCCGTCGGACGGCACCGGCACTCCGAAGCGGGTCGTGACGGGCGGGAGTTCGCCAGCGGTGACCTGAGCATCGTCGCCAGGATTGTTGACAATCTTGGCGACGATTTCTAGACGCGCGGACAGGACGTCCCCCGATGACCCTGCTGGTGATCAGCGCGCACGCCGGAGACTTCGTCTGGCGTGCGGCCGGCGCGATCGCGCTGGCGACATCTCGTGGTGAACGCGCCAAAGTGGTCTGCCTCAGCTTCGGCGAACGCGGCGAGTCCGCTTCCGCCTGGCGCGGCGGCAAAACCCTGGAGGAGATCAAGGGCATCCGGCGTGCGGAGGCGCAGAACGCCGCCGACACCCTCGGCGCCGAGGTCGAGTTCCTCGACGCGGGCGACTACCCGCTCGTGGAGTCGCCTTCATTGGTGGACAGGCTGGTGCGGGTGTATCGCGAGGTCTCGCCGACCGTCGTGCTGACGCATCCGCTGGCCGACCCGTACAACGGCGATCACCCGGCCGCGGCCCGGATGGCTTTGCAGGCAAGGGTTCTCGCGCAGGCGATCGGGTACGACGCACCCGGCGAGCCGCTCGGCGCTCCCCCGGTGTTCTTCTTCGAACCGCACCAGCCCGAGCAGTGCGACTTCAACCCCAACGTGCTGCTGGACATCACGCCGGTATTCGACCAGAAACGCAAGGCCATGGAATGCCTGCCCGCCCAGCAGCACATGTGGGACTACTACACGGATCTGGCCAAGCGCCGGGGCGTCCAGCTCAAACGCAACGCCGGGCCGAACCTCGGGCTGCCGCACTCGACCATGGGCGAGGCGTACATGCGGCTCTACCCGCAGGTCACGGACGTGCTGTCATGAGGACGATCGTGGTCACCAACCCGCCCAAGGCATCCTGGCGGACGCGTCGATGCTCGGCCACTACGGCGTCGCGACCGTTCACGAAGCGCTCGGGCGCACTGGCTGTCTCGGGCCAGGGCTACGTCCGGGTCTGGCCCGGTGCGCGGATCGCGGCACCTCCAAGGGCGCGTATTTCCTGGCCACCGACCTGTCTTCGGATACCGCTGAGCGGGATGACCTGTTGCTGCGGATCATGGGCAGCCCCGATCCGCGGCAATCTTTTGGCCGGAGTGGGCCGTTCGCGGTGGAGCACGGCCTGGTCGACCGCACCGAGGTGCGGATCCGGATGGTCAACTCGGGAAGCATCGCCACCGCCCGCTGGCCTTGTGCCCCGACCGCGATCGACGGCGTGCCGGGCACCGCGCCGGGAATCGAGCTCAACCTGGTGTACACCAGCGACTGGGCCGGCAGCTCCGAGCGCCTGCACCGCATCGCCTTCGCCACCGACGCCCGCGAGGACATCCTGCAAGCCGCGGACATCATGCTGGAGAACAACGTCTTCATCGAGACCGGCCCGCACAAGCACGCCATCCAGCAGACCTTCTTCCTGTATGTCTACGAACCCGGCGGCAACCGCATCGAACTGTGCAACCCCTTCACCCGTCTGATCCTCGCCCCCGACTGGCGCACCGTCACCTGGACCGAGGCCGAACGCGCCAAAGGCCAGGCCTGGGGCCCCAAGACCACCGGCTCCTTCCACACCCACGGCACTCCCCGGCGCGCGGTGGCCACTAATCGCCAACCTCACGGGCAGGTGAACGCGTTTCGCGCTCGTCACAGCGCCTTGTGGTAGACGCGCAGGTCGCAGGCGGTGGCCAGCAGCGGAGTGAGGGCTGGGTACAGCTCGTCGAGCCTGCCGACCCGGACCAGCTCGTACCCGATCCGGCCGTACCAGCCGGCCAGGAACTCCTTGGACGGGTGCGACCATTCGCGTGGCACCAGGAGTTC
>CBIMJO010001391.1:0-3269 GCA_966244135.1 uncultured Actinocrispum sp.
ACTACATCAGCTACCAGGCGACCGCGGCGGAGAACATCGGCCTCGGCGACCTGACCTCGCTGGAGGACCGGGACCGCATCGAGATCTCCGCCTCCCGCGCGGGAATCGCCGAGCGGATCGACCGCCTCCCCCGCGGCTACGACAGCCCCCTGGGGCGGTGGTTCGACGAGGGCGTGAGCATGTCCGGCGGCGAGTGGCAGAAGATCGCCCTGGCCCGCGCGTTCATCCGCGAGGTGCCGATCCTCGTGCTGGACGAACCCACCTCGGCGCTGGACGCCCAAGCCGAGCACGACCTGTTCACCCGCCTGCGAAAGCTGGCCGAAGGCCGCACCACCCTCTACATCTCGCACCGCTTCTCCACCGTCCGCCAGGCCGACCGCATCCTCCTGCTCGACCGCGGCCACCTCTCCGAACAAGGCACGCACGAACAACTGATGGACCTCGACGGCGGCTACGCCGAACTGTTCACCCTCCAAGCCGCCGCGTACCTCGACGCATAGCCCGCTGTGGCAGGCGCTGCGGAGCGCCTGCCACATCTCCCCCGATATCGTGTGTGCTCGTGACTGATGTGGAGCGGTTGATCGCGGAGTTCGAGTCGCTGCCGGGGGACGACTCGAGTGGCGACGCGAAGCGGCGGATCATCGCCGATCTCGATGAAAGCCTTGGGGATCCTCGGGTGCTCGAGCTGTTCCTGAAGGTGGTGGCCGATCCGGGTGAGTACGACCTGGCGCGGATCGAGGCCGTCAAGATCCTCGACCTGTACCCGCCGGACGACCGGGTGGGGGCCGGGAGGGTGATCGCGGGGGCGTTGGACGTCGAGGACGATTATCTGGTGCGGCAGTACGCGGCGATGTCGCTCGGGCCGTACGCGGGTGATCCCGAGGTGTTCAAGGCGTTGTCCCTTGCGGTGCTGGAGGATGAGGACGTCGATGTCCGGCACAACGCGCTCTGGTCGGTCACCAACGCCGAACCGGACGAACGGATCACCGCGCTCCTGCAGCGCCTGACCGAGGACCCGGAGCTTGGGTCCGCCGCGAAACGGACTCTGCAGGAGCGGGGTTGAGGGAACGGCGACCACGCTGAGGTCAGGCAGGTGGTGGCTGGGTTCCCCATGAGGTGTTGGGGGTGGTGGTCATGGCGAGCGTGAGGGTTCCGCCGGCCATGAGTTCCTTGTGGGTGAACCAGGCCCTGGCCAGCGGCGCGCCATTGAGGGTGGCCGACTGGATGTAGGTGCCGGTGCCGGTGGTCTGCACGGTGAAGGTCGTGCCGCGAGAGGTTCGGAACGTGGTCCGCGGGAACGTTGGGCTGCCAATGATGTACACGCCGCTCACCGGCGACACCGGGTAGAAACCCGCCGCCGCGAAGACATACCAGGCGGACATCTGTCCACAATCGTCATTCCCCGCCAGCCCGCCGGGGCCGGTTTTGTACGCGGTGTCGCACACGTACCGGGACCACTTCTGGGTCAGCCACGGCGCGCCCGCATAGGTGAACATGAACGCCATCTGGTGCACGGGTTCGTTGGAGTGGTTGTAGTTCGCGTTCCACCGCATCATCTGGTCCGGCGGCGTGCGCTCGAAGATCCCGGTCAACCGGTCCACGAACGCCTGCCGCCCGCCCATCAGGCTGATCAGCCCGGCCACGTCATGCGGCACGAACCAGCCCTGCTGATCGGGGTTGCTCTCCACGCACCCCTCGTTCGGCCCCATCCACGACCCGTCCGCACGGCGGCCGCGGAACCACCCGACCGCCGGGTTGTACACGTTCCGGTAGTTCCGCGCGCTGGCGTAAAGCGTTGTGGCGTCGGCGGTCTGGCCGCGTTTCTCGGCGAACCGGGCGAGCGCGAAGTCACTGTAGGCGTTCTCCAGGGTGGCCGACAGGCTGTCGGACACGCACCAGCCGAGGGTGCGCCAGTTCTGGAAGTCGTTGCGGTTGGACCGTTCCACCGGCCCGAGGGCGACCTCACGGCACAGCCGGTACGCGGTGGCGGCGTCGAAACCGGGGATGTCCTTGACCGCCGCCTCGGCGATGATGTTGATCCCCGGATCGCCGATCATCGTAGTGGTGTCCACGCCAAGGAGTTCCCACCGGGCCAGGCCGCGGACCCGGCCGGATGTATTGAGGTCGATCAGGGTCCGGATCTGGTCGGCCACGGTGGCCTCATCGATGATGGTCAGCAACGGGAACTGGGCGCGGAACACGTCCCAGCCGCTGAACACCGTACGGCGCGGCTGCGCGGCGGTGGCGTCGTCGATCCGGCGCGGGTCGATCATGGTGTGGTACAGGGCGGTCTGGAAGATCGTGCGCTGCGCGGGGGTTCCGCCCTCGATCGCCACCTTGGCCAGCACGTCCGACCAGCGCTGCCGGGTGGACGCCAGCACGGAGTCGAAGGACCAGGCCGGAATGTCCCGTGCGAGGTTGGCCCGCGCACCGTCCACACTGGAATACGAGATGCCCGCCTTGACCTGGACCTGCTCGCCGGCCGCGACCGCGAACTCGGCGAAGAACCCGGCGCTGGCGCTGGCGGTCGTGCGTTCCGCCGTGCCCATCGTGACCTTCGACCCGTCCCACGCGCCGAACGCGCGGAACGGCTTGGCGAACACCAGCGAGAAGTACACCGTGTAGGACGGCCCGTTCCCGCAGATCCAGCCGCCGCCCGAACGGTCGCACCGCACCGAGCCCTCGACGGTCTGCCCGTTCACGCGGAAGGTCTGCGCGATCGAGTGCGAGCCGTCGAACCCCACCCGCCGCGAGAGATCCACCTTGACGCGCCCGGTTCCCGCGTCGCGGAAGGTGAACCGCAGGATTCCGGCGCGCTGGGCCGCGGTCAGCTCGGCGCGCACCCGGTAACGGTCCAGCTCGACGGCGTAGTACCCGGCCCGCGCGCTCTCGGTCGCCTTGCGGAACGGGCTTTTCGCCGCGTCCCGGCCGGTGACCAGGCCGCCGGTCTGCGGCATGACCTGGATGTTGCCCAGATCGCCGTAACAGCCCACCCCACCGAGATGCACGAAGCTGAAGCCCTCGATCGTGGTCATGTCGGCGGAGTAGCCGCTGCCGTTGTCGCCACCGCTGATGGTGTCCGGGCCGAGCTGCACCAGCCCGAACGGGCTGACCGGGCCGGGAAACGTCTTCCCGCACGCGGTGTCCGGACTGGTGGTCAGTGCTCCGATGAATGGGTCGATCTCATCCACCGGAGCGGCGGCCAGCGCGAGACTGCCCGCGCCAAGCTGAGCGGCGACGAGGGCGGCACCCGCGCCGGAGATCAATGT
>CBIMJO010001392.1:0-3268 GCA_966244135.1 uncultured Actinocrispum sp.
CCGGCCGGGTGCGCGGCGAGCAGCAGGCCGGTGGTGACGGCGCCGCCGCCGATCTCGGCCGCGTACGGCACCGCGAGTCCTTCTGGGACGGTGACGAACCCCGCGAGCCATGCCAGTCCAACCAATGCACGCAACCGCGGATCACGCCAGATCGTCCGGATCCCGCTGCGCAGCCGGTGCGCCACCGGCTTCTCGGGCAGCCCGGCGGCCGGCCGTGGCTGCACGCCGAGGCGGATGATGACGGCCGAGAGCGCGAAGCTGACCGCGTTCAACGCCAGCGCGTTGTTCGGCCCGAGCGCCCCGATCACCAGCCCACCGCCGGCGAATCCGGCCAGCTGGCCCGCCTGGCTGGTCACCTGGCGGATCGACTGGCCGATGTCGTAGTGCTCGCCGGACAACACATTCGGCAACACCGCGGCCTGCGCCGAAGTGAAGGGCGCGTTCAGCAGCTGCACGATCACCAGCAATATGGCCAGAATCGGCAACGGCATACCGTGAATGGCCATCAGGGCGACCAGAACCGCCCTTATGACGTCCACAGTGACCATTACCGTGCGGCGCGGATACTTGTCCGCCAGGCCACCCAGCAATGGGCCGCCCACCAGATCCGGCAAATACGTCAGCGCGTATGTCAACGCGGGCAACGCGGCCGAGTTCGTGCGCTGGTAGACCAGCACCGACAATGCGACCCTGGCGAGCTGGTCACCGAAGATGGACTGCAGTTCGGCGAGCCAGATCGCGCGGAACTCGCCCACCGCGAACGTGCCGCGATAGGTCGCGGTTGCCACCAACGGACTCCCTCGGTTCGCCTCTAGGTGGAGCGGTCACTTCAAGCCGAACACACACGCACCGTACCTCCGCGAGTGCGGTACGTGAACGGGTTTCAGGGAACCCGGGGGCGGCAAAACGGATTTACCGGTTGCCAGTCGCCCGGTTAGTCTCGCCCAATGCTCCCCTTGGCCGACGCCGTTGATGAGATAGCCGGATCAACCGACTTCACCGGTGTGGTTTCCGTTGATCGTGGCGGTGAGATCGAATTCGCCAAGGCGTACGGGTTCGCCCATCGCGGCTACGAGATCGGCAACACGCTGGATACCCGGTTCGCAATTGCCAGCGGTACCAAAGGACTCACCGCGCTGACGGTGATGAGCCTGGTCGCCGAGGGCCTGCTGGAGCTGTCGACGCCGGCCCGATCGGTACTGGGCAAGGATCTTCCGCTGGTCGACGAGGGTGTGACGGTCGAACACCTGCTGGCGAACCGGTCCGGGATCGGCGAGTACTACGACGACGATCAGGGCGATATCAACGACTACCGGCCGCCCGCCGGACCGTTCGACCTGATCGACACCGAGCAGTACGTCCCGCTGCTCGACGGGCATCCGCGGGATTTCCCGCCCGGCGAGAAGTTCTCGTACAACAACGCGGGCTTCGTGCTGCTGGCGTTGATCACGGAAAGGGTGAGCGGCACGCCGTTCCATTCCCTTGTGGTCGACCGGGTGTGCCGCCCAGCGGGAATGACCGAGACCACGTTCCTGCGTTCCGACGAACCCGGCCCGCGCACGGCATTGGGTTATCTGAACTACGACGGGGTGTGGCGGGCCAACACATTCCACTTGCCGGTCAGGGGGAACGGCGACGGCGGGATCTACACGACGGTCGCCGACTTCCGAGCGTTCTGGCCGGCGCTCTACTCGGGAAAGATCGTTCCCCGGTCGATGGTCCGGGAAATGGTGCGCCCGCACAGCGAGGTCCCGGAGTACTCACTGCGGTACGGCCTCGGCTTCTGGTTGCACGAGACCAAGAACATCGTCTTCCTGGAGGGGTACGACCCTGGGGTGTCGTTCCGCAGCACGCACATCCCGGAGACGGGGACGACCTGCACCGTCATCTCGAACTACTCGGAGGGCGCGTGGCCGGTGGTGAAGCTGCTCGCGGAACTTCTCGGCTAAAGGTCGGGGAGCGGATCCAGCGGCACCAGGTTGGTGATCTCCGCGTCCGCGGCCCGGATCACCGGCACGTACTCCTCGTCCACTTCCAGCAGCAGGGGGCCGATCGTGACCGTCGGCGAGAGCGACCCGTAGAGCTCGACCGGCCCGAGCCGGAAGCCCCGTGGATACGTCGCCCACACCGACGAGGGTCTGTTGCGGCGGAACCAGCCGCAGCCGAGCACCGTCACCTGGGAGTCGGTCACCGCGACGATGAAGTCGGCGATCATGGCCGCCCGCCCGGTCCACAACGAGGTCGCCGGGAACACGTATCTCAGTTGCTCCCCGTCCGGCAGGAACGCACGACAGCGCTCACGGACGGCAGCCGATAACGGCATGTCGCCTCCTCCCACTCCAACCGAGAGAATGCCAAACGTTTTCACCTGCGCCAACCCCCGGAATAGGGAGAAATGACCAGAGTCGCACTGGTAACCGGCGTGTCGCGGCCGCAAGGCATCGGCCACGCCATCGCCCATCGCCTGCATGCCCAGCACGTTGATCTTTTCCTGCACCATTACGAGACATATTCGGGTTTTCCCGATGTCCCCCATCTGGACCTCGACCTGACCAAGCCAACTGCACCGCAAGAGCTCGTCGACGCGGTCATCTCGGCGTATGGGCGCCTGGACGTGTTGGTGTGCAACCACGCCCTGGACGGCCACGACGGCCCGCTGTCCACGATGACGGCCGCCACCCTGGACACCCACTGGGCCGTCAACACCCGGTCGTCGATCCTGCTCACCAAGGCCTTCGCGGACGTCGCCACCGCGGGCGGCCGGGTCATCTACCTGACCTCCGGCCAGGACAACGGGCCGATGGTGAACGAGATCGCTTACGCGGCCAGCAAAGGCGCCCTCGCCTCGATCGTGCGCTCGCTGTCGGCCGCCCTGGCCGCGCGCGAAATCACGGTGAACGCGGTGAATCCCGGCCCCACCGACACCGGATGGGCCTCGGGGGAGCTGTACGAGGCCGTGCGCGCCCAGTCCCCCACCGGCCGCTGGGGAACCCCGGACGACGCGGCCCGGCTGATCGCGTGGCTCGCAGGCGAGGACGCCTCCTGGGTCACCGGCCAGGTCATCACCAGCGAGGGCGGCTTCGGGCACTAGTGTCGCCGGATGACGTGCTTCGAGGTCACGACCGCCACCATCATGCGCGATGTCGTCGACTTCGCCGCCCCGCTGGGCTTTCTGGCACCATCGCCGAGCGCGCCGTGCTCGACCGGTACATGCCCCGGCTGATCGGGATCCGCAACTCCGAGGTCAAAACCACCGCCGAAGCCTGAG
>CBIMJO010001393.1:0-3268 GCA_966244135.1 uncultured Actinocrispum sp.
ACCGCCGTCATCGACTCGCCGACATCGCCTACCAGCAAGGAGTTTCCGGCCTCGGCGTCGTCGACCGCGGCGTCGACAGCGGCCTGGTAGTCGCCTTCGACGATGTGCACCTCGGCCCCCTCCCCGCGGATCGCCTCGATGCGGGCTGCGGAGGTCCCGGCGGGGATGAAGATGTGCGAGGCCGCGCCCAGCAGGCGGGCGACGTACGCGACCGCGCGGCCGTGGTTGCCCGCGGTGGCGGTGACCAGGGTGAGCTTCGGGTCGACGTCGAGGTCCGCGAAGCCCCCGGTGGTGCCGCCGAGCGAACGGAAGACCGCCCACGCGGCGCCGAGGATCTTGAACGACGGCAGCCCGGCACGCAGATGTTCGTCCTTCACCAGCACCCGGCGCGTCCCCAGATGTGCCTCCAGCAGCGGCGTCGGCATGAACCCGGGGAGCGTCCGGTGGAGCTCACGTGGGTCGCCCACAGTCGCCTGGAAGGGCGCTGACCAGGTGTTTCCCGCGGTGTTGACGTACATGTCCTGCACTCTACATTCTGAATTCAGAATGACGTACTCTGTGTTTTATGAGCATCACCAGGCGCCCGCTGCGTGAGCAGATCCGCGACGAGGTGCTGGTCCGCCTGGCCAACGGCGACTACCCGATCGGCACGCGGATCAACGAAGGCACCCTCGCCGACTCACTGGGCGTCAGCCGGACGCCGCTGCGCGAGGCGCTGGCCGGCCTTGCCCAGGAGGGCGTCCTGGAGTTGCGCCCCAACCGCGGCTTCTGGCTGTCCCCGGTGACCGCGACCGAGATCCGCGAGACCTACCCGATCATCGGCGCCCTGGAGGTGCTGGCACTGCAGGCCAGCGATCCCGCCAAACTCCACGCCCACGCACCCAGACTGATCAAACTCGCCGATGCCATGGCCCAGGCCGACCCGGCGACCGCGGGCGCCAAAGACGACCAATGGCACACCGAGCTACTGAAGTTCTGCCCCAACCAACGCCTGCTGGCCCTGATCACGGCCCAGAAGACGGTCGTGCACCGCTACGAACGAGCCTTCTTCCAGAAACCCAAGCGCATCAAGCAATCCGCGGCACAGCACCGCCGCATCGCCGAAGCCCTCCAAGCCGGCGACCTGGACACCGCGGCCACCGAACTCCGCGACAACTGGCAAGCAGGCATGCAAGTCCTCGCCGACCTCATGCCCGACACCCCCTGACCCCACCCAAAGGTGTGAACCCCGTGCGAACGGCCCACTCGCACGCCTCAAACCCCCTTCACCCCTCCATTCCTCGATAGAATGGCTTCGGAGAGCCCCCCGTGGTGCTTCAGTTCTAGGGGTCGTTGCAGCACCTGAGGTGTTCGGGGGTTGTGATGGTCAATCGGGATCGGGATCGGGCTCCGGAAGGGACGTCGCCTGCCCGACATGCTGCGGCGGTCACTAACCTGGGACCAGGGCAGCGAAATGCACGTCCACGGCCAATTCACCACCGCCACCGACATGCCGGTCTGCTTCTGCGACCCGCACTCACCCTGGCAACGTGGCACCAACGAGAACACCAACGGCCTGCTCCGCCACTACTTCCCCAAAGGAACCGACCTGTCCGTGCACACCGCCGAACACCTGGACACCGTGGCCACCGAACTCAACGACCGCCCCCGCAAAACCCTCGACTGGGACACCCCAGCCGAACGCATCACTACACTCCTGACCACCAACCAGCAGCAGTGTTGCGACGATCCCTAGAAACCGCCGTGGGTGGGGGATGCCTTGGATGGGGTTGCGGCATATCGGGGTCGCGGTCGGGTGGGGATCCCGAGCAGGGTGTGGTGCCGGTGCGTAGCCGGGAGGTGTCTTCGCCGTAGGTGATGTCGCGGACCCAGTGCAACTGGTACTCGCTCTCCCAGCGTCTGCGCACCAGGGACGCGGTGCGCACCCCGGCGATCGACTTTGGCGGAGCCTTGCCCTGGCGGGTGGGGGATGCCTTGGATGGGTTGGGGGTGTAGTCGGGGGCGCGGGGTGGCTCGGGCTTTGGTTTGGTGCGTGGTTGGGGCGCGAGCGGGTTCGGGGGGACCGCGTAGGGTCGGGGCATGATCGAGGAGTTCCGCGTGGCCGAGCCGGGCGCTGGTCCTTATGGGATCGTGGCTGGGGCGGATGGCGCGTTGTGGTTCACGATGGTGCATGCGGGACGTATCGGGCGGCTGGTGCCCGGCGGCGAGGTCCAGACCTTCGCGCTGGAGTCGGCGCAGCATGGGCCGTCGGTGATCACCTCCGGGCCGGGTGGGGAGTTGTGGTTCACCCAGCTGCGCGGCAACCGGGTCGGCCGCATCACCACCGCGGGTGACCTGCGCGAATACGACCTGCCCAGTGCGGAGACCGGTCCTTATGGGATCGCGGCGGGCGCCGATGGCGCGTTGTGGTTCACCGAGATCAACGTGGACCGGATCGGCCGGATCACCCCGGACAACTCCATCGACGAGTACCCGCTACCGATCGAGAAGTCGTTCCCGTCGATGATCACCGCGGGGCCCGACGACGGCCTGTGGTTCACCCTCAACCAGGCCAACGCGATCGGCCGCATCGACCTCGGCGGCGACGTGACCACGTTCCCGCTGCCCACTCCCAACGCGGGCCCGGTCGGCATCACGACCGGTGCCGATGGGGCGTTGTGGTTCGTGGAGATCCTCGCCGGTCAGGTCGGCCGGATCGCGGTGGACGGCACCATTGACGAGTTCCCCTTGCCCGACCGCGCCGCTCGTCCGCACGCGATCGTCGGCGACGAGGGCGGCGACCTCTGGTTCACCGAGTGGGGCGCGAATCGCGTCGGCCGGATCACCCCCGCGGGCAAGATCGACGAGTTCGACCTGCCCACCCCCGGCTCCGAGCCGCACGGCCTGACCATCGGCCCGGACGGAGCCATCTGGACCGCCCTCGAAACCGGCTTCCTCGCCCGGATCCCCACGAACTGACCTGCGTGTCTCACGTTCGTCTGGGGTGTGTCTCACGTTCGTCCACCCCGGACGAACGTGAGACACGCGGGTGGGGTCAGCCGTGGGTGGGGAAGCCGAGGTCGATGCCGGACTGGCGGGGCCAGCGGGCGGTGACGGCCTTGGCGCGGGTGTAGAACTTCACGCCCTCGGCGCCGTGCACGTGGGTGTCGCCGAAGAGGGAGTCCTTCCAGCCGCCGAACGAGTAGTAGGCCATCGGGACCGGGATCGGGACGTTGATGCCGATCATGCCGACGTGCACACGGCGCTGGTACTCGCGGGCGGCGAGGCC
>CBIMJO010001394.1:0-3259 GCA_966244135.1 uncultured Actinocrispum sp.
AGGCGGGCCAGCGCGTTGCGGCCGAAGCCGTTCCCGGGGAGGTCCAGCAGCAGCCGGTTCCCGCTGATACCTGCGTTGACGATGCCCAGCCGGCGCGGACTGGCCAGGATCCGGTCGGCCAGCAGGTCCGGCCAGCGGCGGTTGGTGCCGGTCGACGAGCCCACGCCGTCGGTGATCGAGTCGCCGAGGGTGGCCACCGACCCGGACGCCATCGAGCCCTGGACGTCAACGCCCGCAACGTAATGCCACACGCCGGTCTGCTCGGTGAACGAGACTCCGGACTCCTCGGCGGAAAAGTCGCCGTTGCGGGTGAAGAAGGAGGTCTGCTCGGTCGCCGGGTGGAAGGTGACCGGCCCGGACGGCGTCGGAACATACGTCGTGACAAGGAGATCCGCGTCGTCGGGCACCCGCAGCATCGCGGGGTCGGTGAGCACCTCGCCGCCCGCGGGCACGGTGATCGACTGCGATCCGCCGAAGGTGAGCGTGCGCATGCTGCCCGCGGTCGCGCGCGGGGTGTTGGCCTGCGCGCTCACCGCGATGGTGACATGCCCGAATACCAACGGTTTCGCACCGAACTGATTGGACAGTCGCACCCGGACGACCGAGCCGCCGACGCTGCCGTGCACCAGGTTGCGGATGGAGAAGTTCGGATAGCCGTTGTCCGTATTAGGCACCGGCGCCGCAGGCGCTGCCGCCCAGGTGCCCACCCAGCCGCCGGGGGTGGCGAGCACCCTCGGCTCCGGCCGCTCCGCCGAACCCGACCCGGTGACCAGGCCCAGCGCACACGCCATCACCACACCGACCGCGACCAATCGCTTCATGTGATCACCGTGCTGCGCACAGTGACCCGCGACCACCGCCGATCGGCTGACAAACCCGTCAGCGCCGGACAAACGTCCTAACCGACAGTCGCGGGTACTCCGGGCAGGAACCGTTGGGGCATCGGGTCATCGTCCACTGTGGGTCTCGCGTTGAGGAACGCGAAGAACAGCCCGACGAGCAGCGCGGCCCGGCCCCACACGCCGATCATCACCATCTGCGCGGTGAAGCCGTCGTAGATCGTGGTGGCCTTGCCGATGTCGATCGCGTTGTACCACATGAAAATGCCGAGACCCATGGCGATGTCGGCCAGGTAGTAGGCGATCGCCCAGCCGATGTGCACCCGCAGCAGCACCAGCATCGGCACCAGCCACAGCGTGTACTGCGGCGAGTGGACCTTGTGCAGCAACAGGAACCCGCACAGCATCGCCGCGGACACACCGATCCACGGGTAGGTGCCCTCGCGCCGGTAGCGGAACCAGCCCAGCACCAGGGCGAGCGCGAACGAGGCCAGGATCAGGGTCGGCGACAGCAGGCTGACCAGGTCCTGGAACTCGATGTTGGTGGTGTCCGACTCCGGGCGGAACCCCCAGAACCAGATCGAGTTCGTGGTGATGTCCGCCTGGCGCAGGCCCTGGAAGGTGAACGACGCCTTCCAGCCCTCGAAGCCCAGCAGCGCGAACGGCAGGTTCACCAGCACCGCCGTGCCCAGCGCGACCCCGGCGACCTTGAACATGCCGCTCACGTCGTAGCGCTTGCCCTCGGGCAGCTCCGTGCCGGAACGGCCGCCGGTGAGCACGTACAGCATCAACGGGAGCACGAACGCGGCCGGATACAGCTTGAGCGTGAACCCAAGGCCGAGCAGGACCGCAGCCACGATCGCCCGGTCCAGCAACGGCCGGTTCGCGCCGAGCCGGCCCCACCCACGATGCACGACGTACACAGCGGCGACTGCTGTCAGAACGACGGGCAGGTCCCAGTTGTGGAACGCGTACAGCACGACGGGCGGCCCGAGGGACCATAGCAGTGCCCGCCATCTCGCGAGCTTCCCCAGCAGCCACGCGGTGAGCAGACCGAACGGCGCCATCAGGATCGCTGAGCCAAGCAGGAAACCCGCGTCGTTCTTGGCGAACAACGCGCCCAGCCAGATCAGCACACCGGTCAGCACCGGGTACTCGACGGTGCCGCCGAGCAGGTTGCCCTTGTTGTCGATGGACCCCTCGACGTACGGGAACACGTGCTTGTCGATGTCCCGGCCGATCCAGAGGTACTGGATGTCGGAGTAGCAGACGTCAGCACGCGCCCGCGTCTGGAAGTTCGGCTCGCTGCGGCCGTCCTTGTCGAACACCGGACCGGTGCACCGGTCCTTGTTCAGGTACCCGAGCAGCAGAGTTATGCCGCACAGCAGTACCACGATCGCCAGGGCGAACCGGCCGAACGTGGCCACGGTGCCGGTCCGCCGGTCACGGTTGTCCGGCTCGTTCGCCTCCTGCGGCACCGAGCTCTCCGCCTCTCCCACACTCTTCACCGCCACCGGTGAACGCTGACCCGGACGCACCGGACGTCACCGCCCGAGGGCCTGGCGCAGGAACGCGATGTCCTCCGCCTGCCCGTCCGCCGGCGTCTCGACCACGACATTCGCCCCGGCCGCGGCGACCACCGCGGCGAGGACCTCGGGTTCGATCGTGCCAGTCTTGATGTTCGCGTGCCGGTCACGTGACGAGTCGAACTCGTCCCGGGAGTTGTTGAGGTGGACGAGGTCGATCCGGCCGGTGATGGCCTTCACCCTGTCGGCGATGCCGACGAGGTCCTCACCAGCGGCGAACGCGTGGCAGGTGTCCAGGCAGAAGCCCGCGCCGAACTCGCCGACGGCGTCCCACAGCCGGGCCAGCATGTCGAACCGGCGGGCCATGGCGTTGTCACCGCCCGCGGTGTTCTCGATCAGGATCGGCAGCGGGAACCCACCGTCCGCGGCCTGCCGCTCGAAGAACTTCCGCCAGTTGGCGATGCCCTCCTCGGGGTCCTCGCCCTTGGTGACGTGCCCGCCGTGCACGATCAGGCCCTTCGCGCCGATCGCGGCGGCCCCCTCGGCGTGCTGGGTGACCGTCTTGCGGGACGGGATCCGGATCCGGTTGTTCATCGAGGCGAGATTCACCGGATAGGGGGAATGAACGTAAACATCCAGGTCAGTGGCCCGCAGCGCCTCGGCGTGCGGGTGCTCCGGCGGTTTCTTCCAGGACTGCGGATCGGCCAGGAAGAACTGCACGACCTCGGCGCCCCGCTCGTGTGCGGCGCCGAGCGGGTCGTCGTCGCGGACATGGGCACCTATGCGCATGACCAGCGAGCGTAGTCGCCGTCATGTGACAATCGCCCGGTGGTAGGGGTGCACGGCGCCGAATACTCCACCTGGCGGAATATCTCATGATCACCTGGGTGATTC
>CBIMJO010001395.1:0-3256 GCA_966244135.1 uncultured Actinocrispum sp.
TATCCACCAATGCCGCCGACCGCGGGCAACCGCGCGCTGCTCACCCAGCTCAACCCGCCCAACAGCCCCACAGTTCGCATGACCCACGATAACCGCGGCCGCGAGTGGTTTCGGCCGGCGGAATGACCGAAACCACCCGCGAGACGGCCTACTTGAAGGCGCCCAAGCCGTTCGGGGTGCCGACGCCGGTGGGGGCGTCGTAGCCCGGCTGGGCCACGCACAGGTAGTCCTGGCCGCACTTCGTCCCGCCACCAAGGAAGTCGTTGGTGCCGGACGTGATGTCGAACAGGTCCGCCGCGTGCTTGTACAGCGCGCCCTTGCCCGCCGTACCACCGTTTCGGCCGAACAGGCCCGCGATGAACGGCGCCGAGGCGCTGGTGCCGCTCACGGTGAACCAGCCGTCGCCGGACATGTAGATGGCGATGTTGTCGGCCGCCGCCGAAACGTCCGAAGTGGTCCGTTTAGAGCAGCTCTTGTCCTTCTGCCAGGCGGGCTTGGCGACGTACGCCGAGCAGCCGCTGCCGCCGAACTGCCAGGCGCTCTCGGTCCAGCCGCGTGGCGTGCTGTCGTCCCGCTCCAAGACCGTCCCGCCGACGGCGACCACCGACGAGAAGACCGCGGGGAACGAGCCCGCGGTGAACCCACTGTCCCCTGAGGACGCCACGATCGTCGCGTCCTTGCGGTCGTAGCTCTTCGCGAACGCCAGGTTCTGGCCCATCTCGCGGGCGCCGTAGCTGTTCGAGACGACCTTGGCGCCCAGCCGGATCGCGGTGTCCTCGGTGGCGGCGAGGTCCGCGAAGCCGTTCGTGGTGCCCTCCACCACAAGGATCTTGCAGGTCGGACAGGCCGCAGAGACCATCGACACGTCCAGAGTGGACTCGGTGGCCCAGCCGAGGTTCGGCTGCGGCAACGGAGCCGCGTCACCGTTCTGGTTGACCTTGCGGAAGCAGCCGTTGGCCGTCGTGCATTCCGGGATGCCGAAGGTGCGGCGGTACTCGTTGAGGTCGTTCTCCAGCGTCGGCGCGTCGAACGCGATCGAGATCGCGACCAGCGTGTCCGCCCCGCCGCCGGACGGCAGCTTGTACGCGGACGCGAGGTCGGTCGCGCCCAGGCCATCGACCGCGGCCTTGAACCCAGTGGTGTTGCCGTAATGCGTCAGGCACCGGGCGAATCCCGGTCCAGGCTCAGGACAAGCGGCCCGGCCGGAGGATGGCGCGGCCTGGGCGGCCGGGGCGATCGCGAGGGCGGCGGCCACACCCGCGACCGCCGCGAGAATGCGACTGTTCACTGTGGACGTTCTCCTCACCGGAAGATCCTGTAGGCGTTGGTGGTGGTCTCGGCGATCTGGCCACCGGCCGCGTCCGTGGCGGTGACCCGCAACGTCACGAGCGAACCGTTGAAGTTCGGCGAGAAGGCGGTGAACGCGGCCCGGTACGAGCCATTGCCTTGTGCTGTCACCGAAGCGTCCTGCCATTCGCCGCCATCGACCGAGAACTGAACGGCCGCGCCGGTGATCGCGGACCCGGTTACGCCCTGCAGGTGACCGACGGTCAGATCGAGGGTCTGTGGACCGCCCGGTGTCGTGCCGTTCACGTTGAGGTTGCCGATCGCGTAGCCCAGCGTCATCAACGGTTCCACCGCGCAGTCCCGGGCCGGCGGCTCGCTCTTGGCCCACTCGCAGTACTGGCCGTTCGGCAGGGTCGCCCCGGCGACATGCCCGGACTTCCAGGTCCATTCGGTGTGGCTGCCGGTGGACTGGGTGAACATCGGCCCCTGGCGGGTGGCGTCCAGGGTGAGCTTGACCGTCGACGGGTTCGGGTCGAGCGTCACGGACTGCGTGAAGGACGTGGAGAACCGCGGGTCGATCTGTCCACTTGCGACGGACACGCCGTTCTGGGAGATCTCGAACGCGCCGCCGATGGTGTCCCGGCCCGAACCGTAGTACCCCATGCCGGTATGCCCGACGGTGCTGTCACTGAACGGGTAGATGTCGAACGTGACGGCGTCACCGTTGCGAGTGGCCGCGGGATGTACCGGCCACCGGTCGAAGTTCAGGTCAGTCGTCGTCCCACCGGCCGGGTGCAAGGGGAAACGGTTCCAGTCCTCGCGGACCGACTGTCCCGCGGTGTAACTGCGGCCGGAGTCGTACTGGGCGCCGAACCAGCCGAAGCCGTCGGTGCTCAGGTACTTCGCCGTTCCGCCGTACCACATGATCGCCGGATCGCCGGAGATGTACTCAGTCTGCCTGGCGGGCAGGATCTGCTGGTGGCCGGACCGGAAGTTCTGCGTCTCGAACGCGTACATCCCGGCGCGCTGCCGGTGCCCGACCGAGGCCAGCTCCGAATAGTAGCTGGCGTCCACTGTGGCCAGTGACTGCGGCTTGATGACATACCGTTGCCGCGGAATGGTTCCGTCGGTGGTCGCCTGCTGGAGGTTGTACTCGTACGGCGTTCCCGGCCCGGGTGGCGAGCTGAGCCGGTTGTACGGGTAGGTCTGCAGCTTCCCGGTGACCACGCGCTTGCTCACCGGCGAGACCCAGATCGGCACGCCCGGGCCGACGCCGACGTCGAGCACGAAAGCCGTGCCAGTGGTGGCTTCCCGCTGGATCGAGAAGCCGCCTTCCAGCTGCAGCGCGGGTTTCGGCGTGACCCAGGTGACCTTGCTCGACGCCTGCTGAGCGTGCACTCTCGTGGTGACGTCGCTGAAGACGTTCAGCTCGGGCTGCGCGGAAAGCCGTACTGCTGTGACGTTGTTGTCCGCGTCGGTCTCGAAGAACAGGCCGAGCACGCTGTAATGCCCCTCAGGCACGCTGAACTTCGCGACGCCCTGGTAAAACGGCTGGACCTGCTCGGTGAGGTCGAGCAGGTCGCCATTGTCCACGTTGTACGCGAACGCGACATCGCCGGAGTCCGGCTTGCCGTCCGGCCCGTTCGCCTGAACCGTCAACGTCCGCATCACGGACAGCGGCGCGACCTTCCTCGACGGCGTTGCCCCGGCCAGGCTCATCGCGGGCTGGAACTCGGTGAACCGGCCCTGCTTCCGGTCGTCGAGGAACTTCCGCACCAGTTTGGCACCGAAGTCCTTGGCCTGGCCGGGATCCAGCACCCGTTGCTCGCGGCCGTCATTCTGCACGGCGACTTTCGCGCTCTGCTTGGCGTGCAAGACGGCATCGACGTCGAACAGGCTCCAGTCCAGGCCCCGCCCGAGATACGGCAGCGCGGCCGCTGGCACCTCGTAAGACCTCTTCCCCAGCCCC
>CBIMJO010001396.1:0-3250 GCA_966244135.1 uncultured Actinocrispum sp.
CTGACCGACGCCTTCGCCGCGGCCAACGTCAGTCCGACGGGTCTTCAGGTGGCCAAGGGACCGCGCTCCCGTGGTGAACCGCTGCTCTTCGTGCGGGACATCGGCGATGCTCCGGTCATGGCCGTCCGCCTGCAGGACGACCAGGGCTGGGGAGTGCTCTCCGTACTGGTCAGCGACAACCTCGCCCCGGGCTACAACCTCGTGCACTGCACGCCCGGGATGAGTGTGATCAGCTGCGAGGAACGGACCATGCCGGACGGCAGCAAGGCGCGGGTGACGGTGGCGCAGGGAATGGTGGGCGTGCCGGGCTCGACCGTGGTCAGCCTCAGCGTGCTGCGGGCGAACGGGTCGTTCGTGGACGCCCGGGTGAGCAACGACGGCGACTGGCCCGAGGACCCGGGCTCGACCAAGGCGCCCACCCGGCCCACGCCGCCGCTCACCGTGGAACAGATGTTCGGGATCGGCGCTATCGCCGGTCTCACCCTCTGAACGTTCTTCCGGTTCGCCGAACGCCGATTAACCTGACGGACATGCAGACTTGGGCATCCACACCGGTTCCTAGGGTCGCGGGTACCCCGCGTCCGTTGCGGCTCTACGACACTGCGGCCGGTGAGGTGCGGCCCACGGCCCCCGGGTCCACCGCGGGCCTGTATGTCTGCGGGATCACCCCGTATGACGCCACCCACCTGGGGCACGCGGCGACGTACCTGGCGTTCGACCTGGTGCACCGGCAGTGGCTGGACAACGGGCACGACGTGAACTACGTGCAGAACGTCACCGACATCGACGACCCCCTGCTGGAGCGGGCCGAGCGCGACCAGGACGACTGGGTCGTGCTCGGCATGCGGGAGACGGCGCTGTTCCGTGAGGACATGGTGGCGCTGCGGGTGCTGCCGCCGCGGTCCTACATCGGCGCGGTGGAGTCCATCCCGGAGATCACCGAGGCCATCGCCAAGCTGCTGGCCGGCGGGCACGCCTACCGCGTCGACGACCCCGAGTACCCGGACATCTACTTCGACCACACGGCCACCGGCCGGTTCGGCTACGAGTCCCAGTACTCCGCGGAGACCATGCTGGAGCTGTTCGCCGAGCGGGGCGGCGACCCCGATCGGGAGGGCAAGCGGCACCCGCTGGACGCGCTGCTGTGGCGGGTCGAGCGGCCGGGGGAGCCGTCCTGGGAGAGCGAGCTCGGCGCCGGCCGCCCCGGCTGGCACGTGGAGTGCTCGGTGATCGCGCTCAACCGGCTGGGGACGGCCTTCGACGTGCAGGGCGGCGGCTCCGACCTGGTGTTCCCGCACCACGAGAACAGTGCCGCGCACGCCGAGGCGCTCACCGGCGAGCACCCGTTCGCCCGGCACTACGTGCACGCGGGCATGATCGGGCTGGACGGGGAGAAGATGTCCAAGTCCAAGGGCAACCTGGTGTTCGTGTCCCGGCTGCGGGCCGACCAGGTCGACCCGATGGCGGTGCGGCTGGCGTTGTTCGCCGGTCACTACCGCTCGGACCGGGCGTGGACCCAGAACCTGCTCGACGAGGGCATCCACCGCCTGGGCCGGTGGCGTGACGCGGCCCTGCTGGACACCGGCCCCACGGCGACCGACACCATCGCCCGCCTGCGTGACCACCTGTCCAACGACCTAGACACCCCGTCGGCGTTGCTGGCCGTGGACGCCTGGGCCAACGAGGCCCTCGCCGGCCGCGGCAGCGACCCGGCCGGCCCGACCGACCTGCGGGACGCCGTCGACGCCCTGCTGGGTATCGACCTCTAAGCAGTCCCTGTGTAGGCGTGGGCGAACCAGCTCGCCAAGCCGGGTGACCCGGCCAGTTCGGTCACCCGGCTCACCCGCATCCGGTAGTCGGCCTCGATGTCCGCGCGGGGCAGGTGCAGGGGAGTGTTGACCAGGGCCAGCAGCCAGTCGGCGAACGCGACCGAGCGCCAGACGTCCGGCAGGCGGGCGGCGGTGTAGTCGATGTCGCCGTCGATCAGCACCCGCGCCAGGGTGTCCGCGTCGGCGATGGCCAGGTTCATCCCCTTGCCGCCGGTGGGCGGCAGGATGTGCGCCGCGTCCCCGGCCAGGTAGGTGTCACCGTGCCGCATGGGCGCGGTGACCTCGGTGCTCATGTCCAGGATCGTCCGCTCCAGGACCCGTCCGTACGGCGTCCCGGGCAGGCGCTGCTCCAGCAGGGTCCAGATCTTTTCGTCGCTCCAGGCCAACGGGTTCTCGGCGGGCGGGCACTGCAGGTAGAACCGCGACTGGCCGGAGGTGCGCGGCATCTGCCCGGCGAACCCGTCCGGATGCAGCCCGTAGACCAGCCCGGCCGCCGCGACGTCGGCCACCACCGTGAGCCAGCGGTACGGGTACTGTCGCTTGTGGACGGTCGCGTCTGCCGGGCGGCCGATGCTGGGATTGCCGTCGCAGCAGACCACAACGGAACCTTGCGGCGGTGTGTCCACTGTGGTGCCGAACCGCAGATCGCCGCCCGCCTTGAGGAACGCCTCGATCAGGTCGCGGACCAGAAACTGCTGCGGGTACACGTAGTGCCCGATCCCGCCGGTGTATTCGGCGTACGGGATCACGAAACTCTCGTCCCCGGCCCGGAACTCACAACTGTGTTGTGTGGTTCCCTTGCTCAACAGGCCGTCGGCCAGCCCGAGACGCTCCAGGATCAGCCGGGTCCGATGGTCGGTGATCCCCGCCCGCGCCCGGTTCTCCACGTGCGCCCGGTCGCGGCTTTCCACGATCACGCAGTCCACGCCGGCCTGGAGCAGGGCGTTGCCCAGCACCAGGCCGGCCGGACCGGCGCCGATGATCAGGACCGTCATCCGACCGTGCCGACGATGACCCCGTTCGCGCTGAGGCCGTGCACGTCGATCCGGGTGACGTCGGTGCAGCCGACCGCACGCAGCCACCGCGTGTACTCCGCGCCGGTGTAGTTCCAGCCGCGCTGGGTCTCCACCAGCATCAGCAGGTTGAACATGGCCGCGGGCACCGGACCGGTCTTGTCGTCGTCCATCAGCAGCTCACTGATGATGATCCGGCCGCCGGACGGCAATGCGGCCCGCACCCGGCGCAGGATCGACAGGTCCTCCTGCTCGCTCCAGTCGTGCATCACCGAGGACAGCAGCGCCACGTCGTGCCCAGTGGGCAGGTCGTCGGTGAAGAAATCGCCGCCCACACACGTGATCCGGTCGCTCAGCCCGTGGCCCCTCGCCGACTTCTGGGAGTGGACCCGGGAGCCGAACCCGGAC
>CBIMJO010001397.1:0-3250 GCA_966244135.1 uncultured Actinocrispum sp.
TGGTTCGCCGTGTCGACGATGCTGGCAAAGCAGAATGCGGTGGTGGAACTGCTGCGGATCTCCCCGGTCGCGGACGAGCTGACCGCCTTGTTCACCAAGGCTGGTCAGAGCCTGTTCCTGGTCGGTGGCAGCGTCCGCGACGCGCTGCTGGGCCGGCTGGGCAACGACCTGGACTTCACCACGAACGCCCGCCCCGATCAGGTGATGCGCCTGGTGTCCGGCTGGGCCGACGCGGTGTGGGACGTGGGCATCGAGTTCGGCACGGTCGGCGCGTCCAAGAACGGCGTGATGTGCGAGATCACGACGTTCCGCGCGGACTCGTACGACGGCGTGACCCGCAACCCCGAGGTCAAGTTCGGCGACTCGATCACCGACGACCTCAAGCGCCGGGACTTCACCATGAACGCCATGGCCGTGGACCTGGCGAACAAGCAGTTCGTCGACCCGTACGGCGGCATGGCGGCGTTGTCGGCGAAGGTCCTGGACACCCCGGCGGCGCCCGAGGAGTCGTTCGGCGACGACCCGCTGCGGATGATGCGCGCCGCCCGGTTCACCAGCCAGCTGGGCTTCACGGCGGCGCCGCGCGTGGTCGAGGCGATGACGGCGATGGCCGAGCAGATCACCCGGATCACGCCGGAGCGCGTGCAGACCGAGCTGTCCAAGCTGCTCTGCGGCAAGTACCCGCGTGACGGCATCGAGCTGCTGGTGGAGACCGGGATCGCCGGGCACGTGCTGCCCGAGCTGCCGGCCATGCGGCTGGAGATCGACGAGCACCACCAGCACAAGGACGTCTACGAGCACTCGCTGGTGGTGCTGGAGCAGGCGATCGACCTGGAGGAGCCGGACACCGCCCCGGATCTGGTCCTGCGGCTGGCCGCGCTGCTGCACGACATCGGCAAACCGGACACCCGCCGGCTCATCCCGGGCGGGGGCGTGTCGTTCCACCACCACGAGGTGGTCGGCGCCAAGATGGCCCGCAAGCGTTTGCGCGCGCTGCGGTACTCCAAGGAGATCATCGAGAACGTCGCCGACCTGGTGTTCCTGCACCTGCGGTTCCACGGGTACGGCAAGGGCGAGTGGACCGACTCGGCCGTGCGCCGGTACGTCACCGACGCCGGCCCGCTGCTGGCGCGGCTGAACAAGCTGGTCCGGGCCGACTGCACGACCCGAAACCGCCGCAAGGCGCAAGCGCTGCAGCGGTCCTACGACGACCTGGAGGCCCGGATCGTGCGGCTGGCCGCCGAGGAGGACCTCGCGCGGGTGCGGCCGGACCTGGACGGCAACGAGATCATGCGGTTGCTGGGCATCCCGGCCGGGCCGCTGGTCGGCAAGGCCTGGAAGTTCCTCAAGGACCTGCGGCTGGACCGCGGGCCGCTGGACCACGACGACGCTGTCGCCGAACTGTTCGAGTGGGCCCGGTCACAGGGGCTAAGCGGTCCGTTCCCGGCGGGCGGCGGCGAGGTAGCCGGCGACACCGAGCAGGTAGACCAGCACGGCGATGATGATCAGGGCGTATGAGTGGCCGTTGGCCGGCACCACGGTGGCGGCCAACGCGATCGACACCACCTGGGTGATGTTGAACATCGTGTCGTAGAGCGAGAACACCCGGCCGCGGGACTCGTCGCCGACGTCGCTCTGGATCGCCGAGTCCACGCAGAGCTTGATCACCTGCCCGGCGCCGAACAGCAGGAACGCGGCGAACAGCATGGCCAGCAGGGTGAACGGCGTGCCCAGGCCGAGCATGGTCGCCGCGGCCAGCAGCAGCGCGCCGATGATCACCTTCTGCCGCCCGAACCGGCTGACCAGCCTCGGCGTGACCACGCCGGCGGTGAACAGCCCCAGGCCGACCATCCCGGCCATCTCGCCGAGCCCGGTCAGCCCGGCGCGCAGCAGGCCGAGGTCGGTGAAGTAGTAGCGCATCAGCAGCACGGCCATCAGCAACGCGATGCTGCTGGACATCCGGTGGGCCAGCAACGCGACCAGGCTCGCGATCACCCGTGGCGCGTGCCAGGCCGCTTTGGCCCCGTCGATCAGTCCCCGGGCGACGGCGAGGACGGTGCCGGACGGTTCGTCCACTTCGTCCGGTCCGAGCTTGCCCTTGGCGAACCGGATCGCGAAGACCGCGGCCAGAATCGACCCGATCACCGCCGTGGAGGTGGTGATCCCCGACCCGAAGTCGTCCTCGCCGAACACCTTCCGCAACCCGATCGCACACCCACCCCCGACCCCCGCGATCAGCGCGCCGAAGGTGACCGCGAACGAGTTGGCCTGCACAAGATTTCGTTGCGGCACAACATGCGGCAACGCGGCGGACAGCCCGGCCCCGATGAACCTGCCCACCCCCAGGACAAGCAGCGAGAACAGGAAAAGCACCTTGCTGTCCAGCCCGGCCAGCAACCCCATCGCCGCGGTGAGCACCAACCCGACCCGGACCATGTTCGCGACCACCAGAACGCGCCGCCGGTCCCACCGGTCCAGCAACGCCCCCGCGAACGGCCCCACCACCGAGTACGGCAGCAGGATCGCCGTGAACCCGGTGGCAATGGTCAGCGGATCAGCGCCCCGCTCGGGGTTGAACAACACGGCCCCGGCCAGCCCGGCCTGGAACAGCCCATCCCCCCACTGCGAAGCGAACCGGCTGTAGAGAAGCCGACGAAACTCGGAAAGTGCCAACAACTGCCGGATTGGCACCCGCTGCTTCTCATCGACCACCGCTGTCACGAAAGCCCAGCCTACTTAAGACAGCAAACCGACAGCCCTCATCCACTGGACAACGCATAAAACTCCCCGTAATACCCCGCACGAAATCCAGACATACCCGGCACTCTTGAGGCTTCGCCCAGGCCATACGGGAGGGACAGAACACGAAGGACACCCTTGTGGCAGTGAGCCGCCACGAACCCTCAAACGGGAGTTCGGCCCCAGAGGTGAGTTGGCCGGGAGGTGAGTCGGCCGAGAAGGTGAGTCGGCTGGAAGGCGAGGCCGCCGAAGGCGGCACGTGGGGGGCATGGGGGGCTCGGCCCCCCAAAATTATCCCCTGAGGCCGTGGCGAAGCCGCGAAGCGGCGAGCAGGAGTCCCCGACGAAGGGGTCGACGCGCCCGGTCGCCTCACGGCGAGTGGCGCGACATGGCTCCAGCCGAACGGTATTCCATGAAGGCTCTTTTGGTTGAGCCCGGGGGACACTGTGACGCGTCGACCAAGGCAACAACGTACACGGTCCGTGTGTTGTTCCCGTGGCTGGTGGGATCA
>CBIMJO010001398.1:0-3246 GCA_966244135.1 uncultured Actinocrispum sp.
TTGGGCGCTGTGCTCGGGCGCAGCTCACCGGGCCGGAAATCGTGCGCCGCTGGCTTCTTCGGCGCCGGGGCCGGCTTGGCGGCTGGCTTCTTCGGTGCCGGGGCCGGTTTGGGTTGGGCCTTGCTCGCCGGGGCCTTCTTCTTCGCCGCGGGGGCAGGGGCTGGTTTGGGTGGCGGCGCCGGCTTCCTGGGGGCCGAACTGGGCCGGAGTTCGCCGGGCCGGAAGTCCGGTGCCGGTGCGGCCTCGGCGTGCCCGTACCCCAGGAGCGCGAAGGCGATGGTGAACAGGCCGCCGGACGCCGAGAACAGCACTGTCCGGTGCAACTTCATCCCGTGCACTGACATCGACGTACCTCCTGGGCAACCGACCCCCACCGAATGCCCGGCCAGGCTGCCTCCGGGTGGTGCAGTGCCGATACATCGGCGATACACCCGTGCACCGGTGCATCCACCGGCACCACTTCCATTCAGTAAGATTAAGTGACTATCACGTTTTTTGACTACTGGTCGAGTGCGAGGAGTCGACGGTGTCCGTCATCGAGATGACCACCTTCACGGTGATCCCGCAGAACACGAAGGCGATGCTGGCCGCACGTCCTGGCATGGTGGCGGCGTTCCGGGCCGACCGACGCGGGTTCGTCGGCGCCCGCCTGGTCCGCGTCGCCGAGAACACGTGGCTCGACCTCGTCGAGTGGACCGACGACGCCGCGTGGGACGAGTCGAAGGCCCAGGGCGCGAACCTGCCCGCGATCGCGGCGTTCTTCGGCACGATCGACAAGCTGGTCGGTGCCGAACGCGGCCTGCGCTACGACGACGTCCAGGACGGCCCGCGCAGGGTCCGCACCATCGTCTACGGCCCGGAGCCCTCGCAGGTCGGCGAGTTGTACCTGCCCGAGGGCGACGGGCCCTTTCCCGCCGTGGTCGTCGTCCACGGCGGCCGCTGACCGCCATCTGGGATCGCCGCCAAATCACCGCTGTGGTCGACGACGCCCGAAGGCGTGAGGGCACGTCCGGCGTGAGCGCCAGCGAATCGGGTCCTCCGCGCGGCGTCGCGAGTTCGGAAGTCGTGTCGGCGGCGCCGAGCTGCGGCCGAGCAGGACGGCGTGGAGGGTCTGGAGTCCTCTGTCGCGATCGACCGGGTTCGGCCGGGTGCGTCGCGGGCGGCGGTGAGGACGACACGGCCTGACGCGGCCGTCCTGGCTGAGCTGGTGGTTGTCGATGCGGGGGGCGGACATCTCGGTGAAGCGTCGCGTGACGGCCGTTGTCCTGGCCTCGTGGATGGGCGGCTCGATCAGGATCTGACTGACGCCGTCCTCGCTGTTGAGGCCGGCGACGCGAGCAGCGGCGGGGTCGGCGACGCGGGTGGCAACTTGGTCCGGGTGGTCGGCGTAGCCGACGTCGACGTCGGCTGAGACCTACGCCGAACGTCCGGACGACGTGTGTCGCTTCCCCAACTCCGACCCGATTCCTTGCCCGGCAAGGGCTTCGTGCTCGTGAGCCAGTAGTCGCCAGAGCGCACATCGATGATCGGAGGCCCAGTTCATCGACCGAGGCCGGCGACCGCAACTACCCCGTTGTGCCTCGACCGCGACGTGTCGGCAGATTCGTCACGCGTCGTGTCCTGCCACGTCATTCGACAGCGGTGGTGTCCACGGCCTGTTTGCCGGCGGCGGCTGCCCGGTGTCGGCGGACACGGTCTCGGTTGCCGCAGATGGCCGCGGAGCACCAACGGCGGCGATGGGCTTTGGTGCGGTCGTAGAAGACGATCGTGCACCCCTCGCACTGGCGGACCAGCCCGGGATCGCCCTCGGCGAACAGCGCGGCCGCGGCATCGGCGTGCGGGACCAGGAGCTGGGACACGTCGTTCCACTGGCGGAGTTGGCGTCGTTGCAGGCCGTGCTCATCGACGTGGAGTTGGGTGAGGAGGTGATCGCCGGCCAGGATTGTGTTGAGCCGCTCGATGACCGGCGCCGGGATCGGCGTGGAGGGATCGCCGGTCCAGGCGAGGACGACCGGACGTAGCCAGTCCCGCAACTCCCGCGCCTGTGCGGCGGCCTGGTCCAGGTCAGAGGCGGTGAACAACCGCTCGACCGCGGTCCGGTCCCACTCGTCGACGACTCTGGCCCGAGTGGCCCAGTCCAGGTACGCCCGACCGTCGCCGATCAGCTCGATGACCTCGGCGTTCGGGGCCGGTATCGCCCACGTGTTGATCAGCTCCAGGGCAGGATGGTCGCCCATCCCAACGATCACCTCGATCGGGTCCATCTCGTCGCCTCCATGCTCACACCACACGGGTAACCACTTATCCGCCTATTGACATGTTACAAGACTCGTGCGTAATCTGTAAAAGTCAACTTCAAGTGTTACAGCCGGGACTGGTTGGCCGTCCCACACATCGCGTTCGGCGTGGTCCCGCAGTTGGTCGAAAGTCGTCACGAAGGAGTCCCACGTGCCCGCCATCCGTCATCACAAGATCAACGTCGACGACCTCGACGTCTTCGTCCGCGAAGCCGGCGACCCGAACCGAGCAACCCTCGTTCTGTTGCCCGGCTATCCGTCCAGCACCCGCTCCTACGTGCGGCTGATCGACCGGCTGGCGGCGGACTGGCACGTCGTGGCCATCGACTACCCCGGGTTCGGCTCATCCGACCCGCTGCCCGAGTCGCCCAGCTTCGACCGCCTCGCCGAGATCACCGGCAAGACCATCGACGCCCTGGGGATCGGCGACTACGCGGTCTACATGTTCGACTTCGGCGCCCCGGTGGGCTTCCGGATCGCGGTGAAGCACGACCAGCGGGTGCGCGCGGTGATCACCCAGAACGGCAACGCCTACACCGACGGCTTCGGCCCCGGCGTGGCCGCGCTGGCCGACTGGTGGGCCGACAAGCAGGCGGGCCAGGAGGCCGTCGACTGGTTCGTCAGCCTGCCCGGCACGCAACACCAGTGGCAGGCCGGCGCCCGCGATCCCGAGCACATCGACCCCGAGCAGGCACTGGCCGACCAACTCGTCCTGGACCTGCCCGGCCGCGCCGACTACATGAAGGCGCTGCTGTGGGACTACCAGAACAACCCGCCCCGCTACCCGGACTGGCAGACCTGGCTGCGCACCCGCCAGCCCCGACTGCTGGCCATCTGGGGCCGCAACGACCCGTTCTTCATCCCGGCCGGCGCTCAGGCGTACCAGGCCGACGTGCCCTCCGCCGAGGTGGTTCTGCTCGACACCGGCCACTTCGCGTTGGAGGAAGAG
>CBIMJO010001399.1:0-3239 GCA_966244135.1 uncultured Actinocrispum sp.
CGACGCCACCGCATCGTCGATCTGAGCGGTCGTGTTGGCACCGACGAGTGGCGCGGTGACGACCGGCTTGCTGTGCAACCACGCCAGCGCGATCTGAGCCCTGGTGACGCCGCGGTCGGCCGCGATCTTGCCGACGGCGTCGATGATCGCGTGGTTCGCCGTCTCCTGCGCGGGCGTGTAGAGCATGTCGGCGAAGACGCCGTCGGTCTCCGACCGGGCGGTCGACTTCGCGTCGTCCCAGGCGCGCTCGAGGTACTCGATCGCGCGCCAGCCGGCCGCGGCCGAGCGGGCTCCAGATGATCGTGCCCACACCCTCGTCCAGGCAGAGCGGGATCATCTCCCGCTCCTCCTCACGGGCCAGCAGGTTGTAGTGGTGCTGCATCGAGGTGAACCGCGCCCACCCGTGCCGCTGCTGCAGGTGCAGCGCCTTGGCGAGCTCCCAGGCGGGCATCGAGGACGCGCCGAGGTAGCGGACCTTGCCGGCCTTGACCAGGTCGTGCAGGGCTTCGAGGGTCTCCTCGAGCGGGGTCGTGTGGTCGTTGCGGTGGATCTGGTAGAGGTCGATGTAGTCGGTGCCCAGCCGCCGCAGGCTGTGCTCGACCTCGGTCATGATCGCCTTGCGCGAGAGCCCCCGGCCGTTGGGGCCCGGCCGCATCGGGTGGCGCAGTTTGGTGGCTATGACGACGTCGTCGCGGTCGGCGAAGTCCTTGAGCGCGCGGCCCAGGATCTCCTCGCTGGAGCCGTGGGAATACATGTTGGCGGTGTCGAAGAAGTTGACGCCGGCCTCGAGCGCGTGCTTGATCAGCGGGCGGCTGGTGTCCTCGTCGAGCGACCAGACCGGGTGGCCGCGGGTGGGGTCGCCGTAGGTCATCGCGCCGATGGCGATGGGGGAGACGTCGAGACCGGTGGTGCCGAGCTTGATGTAGCGCATGATGCTCCTCTAAGGTTTCCGGAGAGGTCTCCATTTAACGTAGTGGAGAACTCTCCGGATAGCAAGGAGGAGGCGTGGTCCGTTCCGACGCCCGTGAGAACCGAGCCCGCATCCTGGACGCGGCGCGCGAGGCCTTCGCCGAGAGCGGTGACATCTCGATGAACAAGATCGCTCAACGCGCCGGCGTGGGACCCGGCACGCTCTACCGCAACTTCCCGACCCGCGAGGCGCTCGTCCTCGCCATCTACCAGGACGAGGTCGACCGGCTCGTCGGCACGGTGCCGGACCTGCTCGCGGGACTGCCGCCGCTGGAAGCCCTGCGCCGCTGGACCACCGAACTGGTGAGTGCCATGCGCAAGAAGCACGGCCTGGGCGACGCACTCAGCCCCAGCGGGCACCAGACGATCACCGAGAAGACCTACGGCCCGGTGATCGCCGCCATCACACAGCTACTGGACGCGGGCAAACGCGATGGCACCATCCGTGCGGATGCGGACCCTGGTGACTTCCTCCAGCTCACTGGCGCCCTCTGGCGCGCCGCATCCGGCCCACAGGACCGGTCGCAGCCCATGCTGGGCCTGATCCTCGACGGGCTCAGCGCACACGAACACCGCTGACCGCCCGCCGCGAGGTTGCACAGCAGCCCCCGGACGCGTCCAGCAGCGACAGCATCCGCCGGTGCGCCCGGCCTGGCCCCTCGTGACAACCACCAGCATCGGCAACCGAAGCCGTCCACCGCGAGGTGGATCCTTCGGCCCCGGGACGGGCAGAGTCGACCGCCTCGGTCCACAGGATCGCGCCTGTTCACCTGCCGGTGATCCCGCCCATGTACAGGACACTGCCCTAACCAGCAGGGACGATCCGCACGCGGTCACTGTCGTTGTCCGACAGGAACAACGACAGTTCCTGTCCCTGCTCAGCGACGGCATCGCGCTCGGTTCGGGAGAAGCGGCGCAGCGGGGTGACGGCCACGGTGCCTTCCTCGACGGTCCACGTGGCGGAGACTCGGCCATCGACCAGGACGACACGCGCGCCCGCGACCGACAGGCCACGGTGGGCGTGGTCGATGATCCGGCCGCGGTCCTGGTAGCCGAGGATCGCGTTGTCGAACGCGGGCAGGAACCGCGCTGGAGCGGGTGTGTCCGGATCGGGCCGGGGTGCCTCGGGCAGGTCGATCAGTTCCCGGCCTTGCTCGTCCCGGAAGGTCACCAGTTTCTCGCGGATCGCCTTCACCGCACCGGGAAGCCCGGCGAGGCCGGACCAGGCGCGCACATCGGCCACAGTGGCCGGTCCGAACGCCGCCAGATAGCGCAGGACCAGCGCCTCGCCGACCGGGTCGGAGCCATTCGCGGCGAGCGGGTCGACCTCACGCCCCAGCCACGACGCGAGCGGCACCGTGCGCACGCCTGCCTTGGTTCGCCACAGTCCGCGCGGTGGCAGCTGCACCACTGGGACGATGGCGGCGATCGCCATCTCGCCCAACGGGCGCGGTCCAGTGTCCGGCCAGCGCGCGGCGAGCGTCCGGCCGATCTCGGACATGGTGCGGGGCTCTTCATCGGCCAGCAGCCCCCGGACAGCCGCCGCGAGTTCGTCGAGGTCCACCCCATCGAACTCGCGGCGGTACACCCCGAGGACGCGCTGGCGCAGCATGGCGCCGTGCCTGGCCCGCCAAGCCAGCGCGTCGTCGGCGGTGACGAGGTGGATCGTGCGGCGCATGAGGTGGGTCCGCACCACGCGCCGCCCGGTCACCAGCTCATCGAGCATGGCTGGATCGAAGGCGCGCAGCCGTGACCACAGCCCGACGAACGGTTCCTGTGGTTCCTGGGCTTGCAAGCCGCACAGATGCGCCACGGCGTCGAACGCCGTCAGGCCGGCGCGGTCGAGCAGCAGCTGCCGGGCGAGCGTCGCGCGGTTGAGCGCCCTGGAGTCCAGCACAGTCATGTTCTACCCGTTGTATTCGCTGACGACGTCGACGACCCAGACGACACCGAAACGGTCCCGCAGCATGCCATATGCGGGCGCCCAGCCCGCCGGGCCGATCGGGATCACGACGGCCGCCCCGGCGGCGAGCTTCTCCCAGTAGCCGGTGACCTCCTCGACGGTCTCGCCGCGCACGGAGACGAAGAACGAGTTCTCGCCCTGGTGGTAGCCCATCCGCGCGGGCACGTCGTAGGCCATGACGTGGAAGCCGTTCCCGGCCAGCACGTGGCCCCACATCACCTGGTCGGCCTCGGACTCCTCCTGGACGTTCCCCGCGTCCTTGTACGTGACGACGGCCCTGACACCGGACAGCGCGTCGACTCTGCTC
>CBIMJO010001400.1:0-3239 GCA_966244135.1 uncultured Actinocrispum sp.
GAGTGCTCGCGGGTGACTCGGCAGCGGCCCGTGACCAGGTTTCGGAGCTTGTCCCACTTCGGGAGCAGGTTCTCGGCCCCACTCACCCGGACACTCTCTCCACCGTCCAGCACGTCGCCTACTGGACCGGCCGGGCCGGTGATCCCGTGGGTGCTCGCGAACTGTTCGAGCAGCTGTTCCCGCGGTACGTCTCGGCTTTGGGCCTGGACCATCCGGAAACCCTGCGCGCCTGGCACAACCTCGCCGACTGGACCGGCGAGGCGGGCGACGCCCGGCGCGCCCGCGACCTGCTCGCCGAGCTGTTGCCGCATCGCGTGCGAGTCCTCGGCGTGGACAATCCCCGTACTCTGAAAACCCGCCACGAGCTGGCCTACTGGACCGGCGAGGCCGGCGATTTCGTTGGCGCCCGGGATCTGTTCGCCGCGCTGCTGACCGATCGGGTTCGCGTGCTTGGCGACGATCACCTGGATACCGTGACCACTCAGCACAATCTCGCGTACCGTATCGGTCAGTCGGGTTCCCCGGAGGTCGCACGGGACATGCTTGCCGTCGTTGTGGACCGCTACTCCGGTTTGCTCGGCCCCGAGCATCCGCACACGCTGACTGCGCGCCACAACCACGCAGTGTGGGTGGGGGAGGTGGGCGATGCCGCGACCGCCCGCTCCATGTTGGACTGGCTTGTGCCTGCCCGCGCCGCGTTGCTGGGCGCGGAGCACCACGAGGTCCTCACCACCCGGCACAACCTGGCGTACTGGACCGCGCGCTCCGGTGACCCCGCAACCGCCCGGGACATGTTGACCACGCTTCTCGTTGTCCGGGAACGGGTTCTGGGCCCGGCTCATGTGGACACCCGACGGACTCGGGATGAGCTGGCGCGGCTAGTAGGTGAGCAGGACGAGGATCGGCGGTAGGGCCTGTCCGATCGCCCCGCCCCAGCTGGATCCCTTGGCGCGGCCGAGCCCCAGCCAGTCGGAGATCCCCAGCACGACCCCGCAGACCGCCATGAACACACACGTGTAGGTGACGAACGGTCCACCGACCGCGGTGTCCCCGCTGCGCGAGGCGATCACGCCGAAGATCAGGCCACCGGCCAGCATCAGGTTGTAGAACCCCTGGTTCACCGACCACAGCAGGACACCGGGCACATCCTTGGCGGCGATCTTGAACACACCCTGGTGCACCCACGACCGCCGGAACAGGAAGGACTCCAGTACCCACACACCGACGTGGATGGCGATGGCGATCCACGCGAAGACCTGCGCGATGACGCTCATAGCGTGATCCCGTGCCGCACAAGGACTTCCGCAAGGGGAATACCGCTGCTGGCGTCCCGGAAGAAGCCGCCCATCGCCCCGATGGCAAGGAACTTAGCGAACGGCGTGTGTACGGTGAACGTGTTCACCACACCCGCGGGGATGGTGATCGAGGACCCGGGCACCAGGTCGTAGATCTCGTCGTTGGCCACCACACCCATCCGCCCGTGCAGCATGTAGTAGGTCTTCGTCCACGGCTCGGCATGCGGCGGCACAGTTGCGCCCCTCGGGGCATCGACCTCGAACAGTTCTTCTGATTTCACGGTGATCTGGGCGTCCGGCATGGACAGTTCCTCGCCCTCGCCGGCTGCGCTGTACTGCGTATCCATGCGACAAACGCTAGGAACCGCCAGCCGCTCCCTCCATCCCGAAATCACGGGATGCCGGGTTCATATCCCGCGATCGCGGGATATCGCAGGTCGGCGGCCGCGGCGCATACTTCGGCCATGTGGGAGGGGCGTGCGGGTACCGCGCGGCGGGATATAGCCGCGCTGGCTTCGGCCGGCCTTGGCGTCGCCGAGCTGCACGCGGCCGCCATCGACATCGTCGACCGGGTCGTGCCCACCGAGCTGACCTGCTGGGCGTCGATGGATCCGGACACTACCGTGATCAGCTCGATGACCAGCGGCCCGGCCAGGATCCCGCAGGAGTACGAGCCGGTCCTGGCCACCAGTGAGTACTCCGGCACCGAACCGCACACCTTCGCCGACCTGGCCCAGCGCCCAGGCCCGCCGGTCGCCCGCCTGTCCGACCTCCCGATGAACGCGCGCGGCCTGCGCTTCAACGAGGTCTGGCGTCCGCTGGGTCTCGGCCACGAGGTGCGTGCGGTGTTCCGTGTGGACCGTGCCTGCTGGGGCGCCGCGGGCCTGGTCCGCACAGGCGACTTCACCGACCGCGAGGTCGAGTTCCTCGCCGCGATCGCCCCCACCCTGGCCACCGCCACGAGGGTCGCCGCCCGCTGCACCCCCACGCCCACCACACTCGACCCCGCCATCGTCATCGTCGGCGAGGACTTCACACCCCGCGCGACCACCGCCGCGGCCGCGGCCTGGCAGGCCGAACTCGACGAGATCGCCCCCGGCCGCTTCCTGGTGATGCTCCGAGTCATGGCCGTCGGAGCCCAGTCCACCGGCACCTTCCGCGCCCGCATCCGAGACGCCAACGAAGGCTGGATCCTCCTCCAAGCCAGCAAACTGATCTCTGACACCACAACGGAAACAGTGGTCACGATCGAACGCGCGTCCGGCGCCGACCTGATGCCCCTCCTCTTCGCTGCCTACGGCCTCACCCCACGCGAGCGCGAGATCTGCCACGAACTGACCACCGGCGGCACCACAACGGAGATAGCCACCCGCCTCACCATCACCCCAAGAACCCTCCAGGACCACCTCAAATCGATCTTCACCAAACTGAACGTCCACACCAGAGCAGCCCTAACAGCCAAACTCCGCCCCTACACACCCAGACCGAGCTCCTCTGGGCCGCCCCAAGATCAACCAAGGCACTCCGTCACAGCCATGGTGCTGTTTGCCACCTGCGCATGAGCAGGACGACTGGGCTTGAGCGACCGCATTTACCCAATGGTCAAATCCACCATCCCTTCGTTGTCCGGCCCATGCCTCATGCGAAACCCACACCCCGCCCATCCCTACGTATCACGACGCCCTGGCCTCGCGGCAACCCCAAGATTCAGTGGCAAGGGACGCCCCACGGCATCCCACGGTTGCTGGGCGCACCGTGAATCCCGCTGCTGCATTCACACCATGGCAGTCAAGTCCCGTGCACCCACGCCGTCTGACTCCACGCCGTCTGCCCCCGCTGTGGCACTCAAGCCGCTTGCCTTCACGGCGCCTGCCCTTCGCCGCCCGCACTGCGGCGCCCACCCCGCCTGCGGCGGCACGTTGCGGCGCCCACCCCGCCTGCGGC
>CBIMJO010001401.1:0-3238 GCA_966244135.1 uncultured Actinocrispum sp.
GTGGCACGTGGCGGGCTCCAGCCCGCACCGAGGCCATCTGCCAACAGTACGGGGTGGGGGAAGGAGATGCCCAGCCGGGCGAGAGGTCACGTCAGCGGATTCCGGCGGGGGCGGTCCGAGCCGTGCCCGTGGCTGCGGTCCCTTCGCGAAGCCCGCTCACCGGCTCCTGCGCCGGTCCGCCGCGATCAGCTCTTCGCGCAACACCCGCAAAGCCCGTTCCTGCGCGGTGGAAACGGCTTCGGGCGTCGAGCCGAGGACCGCGGCGGTCTCGGCGACCGACAGCCGCGCGACCACCCGTAGCCGAAGGACCTCTTGCTGTGACACGGAAAGCAGCGCCAGCAACCGCCCCACCTGGTCGTTCACGGCCTGCCGCCCGTCGTGCCGACGAAAGCCGAGATCCTGGTGGCGAGCTCCCAGGCGCCGGGATGGGTGCCGAGGCGTTCGGCGTCCGCCCCGAGCGGGCGAAGGCAGTCGCGGACCCGCACCGAGGCGAGGTTCTCGGCAGAGGCCAGGGCGCGTAACCCGATGTCCACCCCATGGTCGACGTCGCCGTCGACGAGATGGCACATCGCCAGCGTGATCTGGCTGAACGTCCGGCTGCGGGCCCGGTCGTTGCCGTAGCCGCCGGTGGCCTCGGTCAGCGCGGCGATCGCGCTCCGGGCGTGCTCCGGGTCCACCCGATGGGCGAGTTCACTGTGGACGGTCCCGGTCGCGGCGAGCATGTCGTTCTGGGTGAAGGAACCCGGTTCACCGGCCGAGGCGAACCGGTTGCGGCCATTGGCCATCAGCTCGCAGGCCTCGTCCGCGGCGCCCATCGCGGCGTGCGCCCACGCCTGGTGCACCAACAGGATGCCGGTCGGCTGCCCGGCGCCTGCTCCGCCGGCGGTCTGCAGGCCGAACTGGAAGTAGCCGAGCGCCTCGCCCGGGTCGCCCTCGTGCATCCGCATCACGCCGATCCGGCGGAAGATGTCCGCGACCAGCCGGTCGTCCCCGCCGCGCCCGGCCAGCGCCAGCGCGCGGGTGAAGTACCGGTCCGCCTGGGGCACCAGGCCGATGTCGAAGGACGCCCAGGCGGCGAGGTCGTGCAGGTCGGCCATGGCGATGTCGAGACGTTCCTGCCCGTTGCCCGCCGGGAGCACCGGCAGGTGCCGGGTCCGGTAGATCAACGTGAGCGCGTCGTCCAGGCAGTGACCACCGCCCAGCCGGTGGTCGACCGCGCGCAGGAACCTGGTCTGCCGCTCGATCAGCCCGGCATCCAGGACGTGCGGGTGGACCGGACCCTGTTCGTCGTGCAGGGCACTGCGGGCAACCATGGCGATGCTCCTGAGATCGCTGTGGACGGAGTCGAAGTCGCCGCCAGGGTCAGGAGCGGTACACCGGTTTTTCCTCGCTCAGCGACGCTACACCCGTGCGGCCGTCGGCGCCTTCACCCGATCGGGCACCTCCGGGGCAGGCAGGCCCCTCCGGCGGCCCATCCCCGAGGAACGGCGGCCGGTGGTGACCCTGGCCGATGGCCGGTGTCCGCGTACACTGACCCTACCGAGGGCATGTCGAGCGCAGCCAGTCAAGGCCTGCGCCGCCTTGGGCACACATCAGAGCCTGGACCACGCTCTTTCGTGTCAGCGTATTCCCGCACAACGAAGGAGACCTGATGACCGCTGCCGTCAAGTACGTGTCCCCGTACCAGCAACGCGTCAACCTTGTCGCGGACACCCTGCGCAACCACTCGAAGCTCGATGAGAAGGCGGCTCTGGACCTCGCCGAGCGGGTGGTGGACGCGCTCAACCACATCCCGGAGAAAGTGCGCTGAGCACACGCGGGCGCGCCGAAATCATCCACAGTGGACGATTTCGGCGTCCCGAGCCGTCCGCAATCGCGAACCTACCTTCCGGGAGATCCTCCATCAGCGTCTCAGTCCTTTACCCGCCCGCCGTCAGCGCTCCTCGTTGTCTCACCGATGTGTACGGTCCGGGCGTCGCCGTGTGCGCGCGACCGGAGCTGGAAGCGGGTGTGCCGGCCGCCAGGCACCGGCAGAACCGCGACATGGTCTCCGCCAGGCCGATCGCGGTCGCCGCCGATACCCCGGTGGTCTGCAGCGCGGGCGGCACGGACCCGGAGTTGCTCGCGCACATGCGCGACGGTGGTCTGCCGGTCGGCACCGACCTGCGTGAGTTCCGGACCGAAACCGAGTTCGCCGCGCGCGTGACGGAGGCGATGGCCGACGGTCTGCTGATGTCGATGGAGTACCCGCAGCCGGTCACGTTGTGCCCGGACGAGCAGGCGCTCAAGACAGGTCGGCTGGTCGGATACCTCAACAACAAGGCCACCATCGGCACATTGGTCACCGCGGACTTCCAGGCCCGCCGGCACGTCGTGACCCGAGGGCAGCTCGACTGGGCGGCGCCGCCCAGCAGGTCCTGGGTGCTCAAGGCGGCGACCGACGACGCGCACGGCGGAAGCCTCGACGTCTACCTGCACAAGGCCGGCGAGCCGATCACGCTGCCGCCCTTCGTGGACGTCCTGGCCGAGTTCGTCGTCGAGGAGTACCTGGAGATCGACCGCAACTGGGGACTGCAGCTCTACACCGGCGCGAACGGCACAGCGCACCTGCTCGCCGTCACCGAGCAACGCGTCGACGCGGCCGGGATCTACGACGGCGGCAGGTTCGGCGCGGTCGCCGCGCCCCCGCCGGAGCTGCTCGCCGAATGCCTGGCGATCACCCAGCGCGCCGCCGACCGCGGCTACCGCGGCCTGTGCAGCCTGGACTGCGCGCAGACCGAGGGCGGCGGGCTTGTCGTGCTGGACCTGAACTTCCGGATCACCGGCGGGTCGATCCCCTTGCTGGCGCTGCAATCGGTCCGTCCCGACGCGCTGGACCGGCCCGCGGAGTCGGTGAAGCTGACCGTGGCCGCTTCCGTCGCCGAGCTGCTGGCCGAGCTGCGCCCGGAACTGGCCGGCGACGGGCTGATCGTCACCGGCGGCCACGACTCCACCCGCACCGACAATCCCGTCAAGCAGAGCACCCTCCACCTCCTGGTGGTGGGCGACGATCCCGGCGACGTGGCCGCGCGCCGGACGGCGCTGGAAGCGATCACCGGCTGGTGACCGCTCACCCCTCGCTCGTCGCGGCACTTCCTTCCACGGCAACGGGAAGCGGCTGGCGAGGGGCCGGTGACAGGTCCGGTGTGCGATCGGCGGGCGAGAGCAGTTCGGCGTAGCGGCCGAGCATTCGCTCACC
>CBIMJO010001402.1:0-3235 GCA_966244135.1 uncultured Actinocrispum sp.
TCGTCGACCACGGCCGCGCGCCGTGGCAGATCGTGAAGAACCAGGCGACGATCAGGTCGAGTGCATCGCCGTCCGGGCGTTGCGTGATGAACTCCTGGACGGTGGTGAAACTGCGATCCCCGCCGGAGGAGGTCCCTTCGTCGAGGGGAAGCCAGAACGCGTCGTTGCCGTTGGCGACGGCCAGGGAAGGGCCTGGCGGCGGGAAGTCGTGCGAGGCCAGCTCGCCGCCGACCGGTCCCCTCGCCTCACTGAGCAGTTCGATCGACAGCGCCGACCCGACCGCCGTCACCCGGGTGAGGGCTACCACCGCGTGCGGGCCTCGGTGCAATACCTGAGGCGCCGCAACGACTGTGCCCTCCTCGATCGGCACTCGTACGTGGTTGTCGGGGTGGTGGTCGGTCAACGGTTCGGTGACCGGCGATGCAGTGAGGGGCGCTTGCCAGACCGAGGTGGTCTCCCGCTCGACGGTGGCCTGGTCCGGCAGCGGGATGGTGATCGTCGTTTCCTCGAAGCCGATCTCCGGCCAGGCCAGCACGAAGGACAGCCGGTCGAACATCGGGGGCAGGACGTAGGTGGAACGCCAGCCCAGGCTGTCGGCCCCGGTGTACGCGTGGCCGCTCCACGAAGACGTGGACGAGCTGTACTCCCAATGCGCGCGCCCCGCCGGATCGAGCCAGCCGAGGCGCAGGTCCTGCCCCTCGTCGAAATCGGGAAGCAGCCTGCGTGGCGCGAACCCGGTGGTTTCACCACCTCGCGACCGGATACCGGGCGGCCGCCGGGCGATCAGTTCAAGGCTCAGTCCCGAGGGCCGCGACACCGCATGGACCATCCCCACTGTCAACTCCGGCCGGCGCACCAGCAACCCACCACGGTGCGCCACCACCCCCAGCGTCGAATCCACCTCCCCACTATCCCGGAACACGAAGGTGGGCCGCCCGCCGGCTCGGTACAACACCTGAACCAAGGCCATGCCCTTGGTCCCCCGCAGTCCATGCCCGCGCTGGGCACGCCAGCGGCTCTTGGAGCCACCGGTCGGCTTTGTGCACCAGGATGTTCAGGCGCCCCGGGGTCGCCGACCGTCTCAGGCATCAAGTGCGGACCCAACCGAGTCCGGACCGGCCTCCGCACGACCTGAGGAGCCGATTTCCGCGGACACGAACTGCCGATCATCTTGCTGTCACACGGCCATGGCTTCTCCAACCACCTCTCCTCCCTGAACGGCTACGCGCCGCTCGCCGACTTCTGGGCGGCACATGGCTTCGTCGTCGTGCAACCCACCCACCTCAGCTCAAAGACCCTGGCCCGGCAGGTGGATCCCGGCGACCCCGAGGCACCGTTGTTCTGGCGCAGCCGCGCCACCGACATAGCCCGCATCCTCGACCAGCTCGACACGATCGAAGCCGCCGTCCCGCAGCTGCGCGGGCGCCTGGACCGCGGCGGGAGTGCTGCTTTCCGCGCCCGGCAGAGGCGGCGACGCCCTCAGCGAGATCGCGGCCAGGAACTACCCGTTCTTCACGGCCATGGACTTCTCGCACATGACCACAGCCGCGCTCGTGGTCGCCGGCGACAAGGACATCTCACCGCACCTGACGACCTCGGGCGCGGAGTGGCACGCCGACCCCTACCTGCTCGCCCCCGGCCCCAAGTCCCTGCTCACCTTGTTCGGTGCGGAACACCAGCTCGGCGGGATTTCCGGATACGACGCCGCCGAAACCACCGACGAGAACCCCGAGCGGGTGGCCGCGGTCCAGCGGCTCACCTGGGCGTACCTGCGCAGCCACCTCTACCCCGGCGATACCACCTGGCAGGCGGCGCGCGACGCCCTGGCGGCGGAAACCGACCCGCCCGGGCGGATCGATTCCAAGTAGCCGACAGGCATCCTCCCGCCCGCTGAGCGCGTTGGCGCTAGTTCTGTCGTTTGCCGCTGGTGATTCGGGACATGACCAGTGCGACGAGGATGATGGTGCCGTTCAGCGCCCCGATCCACTGTGCGGGCACACCGGCCAGGGTGAGGACGTTCTGGATCATGTAGAGCAGCAGAATGCCGGTGAAGGCGCCGAAAATGGTGCCCTTGCCGCCATTGAGGCTCACACCGCCGATCACCGCCGCGGCGAACACCGTGAAGATGTAGCCGTCGCCCTGCGCCGCGGCCACGGAAGCCAGCCGGCCGGAGAGCAGCAGTCCGCCGAGCGCGGCGAGGGCACTGGCTGTGATCAGCACGATCCAGATGATGCGGTCGGTCCGGATGCCCGCGGCCTTGGCCGCGTCCGGGTTGCCGCCGATCGCGTAGAGACCACGCCCGAACCGGGTGTGGCCGAGCATGACGATGCCACCGGCGAACAGCAGCAGGCACAGCCAGATCGACGCCGGGATACCGGCCCACAGCGTGGTTCCGAGGTACAGCATGGAGTCCGGCAAGCCGAAGAACGTCTGGCCGCCGGAGATCCCGGTGAGCAGGCCGCGCAGGACGATCAGCATGCCGAGGGTGACCACGAACCCGCTGAGTCCGAATCGGACGATCAGCAGCGCGTTGAGCGCTCCGACCAGCACGCCGACCAGAAGCACCACCGGCAGCGCGGCCCAGCCGGGCAGCAGGCCGGCGGAGTGGCCACCGGTGATCGTCAGCCAGGCGGCGACGCCGGGTGCCAGGCCGAACGTGGACTCCAGCGAGAGGTCCATCTTGCCGACGACGAGCACCATCGTCTGGGCGAGCACGAGCAACGCGATCTCCGACATGGTCTGCAGGATGTTGATCACGTTGTCGTACTTGAGGAACACCGGGTTCACCAGCTGGCCGACGATCGCGATCGCCACGATTCCGGGCACCAGCGCGAAGTCCCGCAACCTGGCGAGGGCGATCCGGCGTGCCGGGGAACCGGTCCGTGCCTTGGCACCGAGCACAGTGGAGCTGTCAGGCATCGAGGTCGACTCCTTCCATGGCCGCCACGACCTCCCGGTCCTGCCAGCCCGCGGGCAGTTCGGCGGTGAGCCGCCCGTGCACCATGACCAGCAGCCGGTCGCACAGCCGCAGATCGTCCAGTTCGTCGGAGGCGATCAGCACCGCGGCGCCCCCGGCCGCGGCCTCCGCGACCTTGCCGAGGAGGAACACCTTGGAGCGCACGTCGACCCCCGCGGTGGGGGTGATCAGCACCAGCAGGCGGGGATCACCGGCCAGTGCCCGTGCCATGACCACCTTCTGCTGGTTGCCGCCGGAGAGCGCGGACACCGGCAGCTC
>CBIMJO010001403.1:0-3234 GCA_966244135.1 uncultured Actinocrispum sp.
CAGTGCGTGCGAATCCTCGAGAACTGCCGGCACGCGATGAACCCCGGCGGCAAGGTCCTGCTCATGGAGATCGTCATCCCGGCCGGCAACGACGAGCATTTCAGCAAGGCACTCGACATGATCATGATGGCCCTCCTCCCCGGGCAGGAACGCACCGTGGCGGAGTACGAGCGCCTGCTCGACCGCGCCGGCCTCCGCGTCACCAATGTGATCCCCACATCGAGCACGATCTCGATGATCGAAGCGGAGCCCAGCACCTGACACACTCGAGTCCCGCGCTCAGGCACAGTGAGTCGTTGTTTCGTGCACATCGCCCGGCCGGACCAGTGAGGGGATGTCGGTCCGGCCGGGCTGTGATGCGCCCTAACCGGTGGGCCTCCGGCCGAAGCGCCGCTCAGCGGGGTGCCTGCCCTGTTCGCCTGGTCGTCGGCGTCGAAGGACGCGGAGATACTCGCCTTGCGCCACGAGGTCGCTGTGCCGCGACGGAACAACCTGAGACCGCCCCGGCTGTGGTGGCGATCTCGGCCGCGGTCAGCAGGGTGCGGACACCGCGACGGTGGTCATCGTGCGCGGCGGAGGCGGTGTCGAGGACACCTGCGAGATACCGCAGTTCGGCGATCAGCCGGGGCGATGAGACGAGCACCGAGCCAGGAGCACTCTTGTCCACCACCACCGGCCCGAAATCGACGGGCGAGCAGACCACCGGTTCGCCGGTGTGGTGCAGAAAGTGTCAACGCCGCAAGACGCCCGGTACCGGTGATCGCCGGACCGATGCCGCGACGGCCCACCGTGACGTACTCGGAGCCACGATCCCACGCGGCGACGACTACGGGATCGGTGAACAGCGCAATGTCGTTGCCCGCGGGAATCTCCGCTGGCGGCTGCCCGGAACTGGCCAGCACAGCTGCAGCCCATCGCAGCGCGGCAATGGTGTGTCCGTCCACTCGGCCCAGGTGCACGGCGCGTCATCCGGCTCCGTCCATGCCGCGAACGGGAACGCCTCTGCCAACCGTCCGCGCACCGGCCACAAGGTCCTCGTAGTACTCCGCAGCCTCGTCCGAGAACAGCACCTCCTCGTCCGACTGTTCCGGTGAGGGCTCGGACTCCCGCGACCTGCCCGGCGGACAGTGCGTCCCAGGCGCGGTCACCGCCCTGCCCGGGCGTCGGAGAGTGCTTGTGCGGCAAGGTATCAATGGCGGGCCCCACCTCACGACCACTGTCCCTTGTCCCTGCTTCAGGGGACATGTGCGGGCCTTCAGCGACTCCTACAGTCGCATCCAGCACTGGAGGTGGCATCGTGGACGTGTCCGCAACAGATTCGGCCCTGGCCGACCTCGACATCAAGCTCGCCGACGGCCGCCCTGCGCTCATCCTCGCGCACAAGCCCGGGAACATAGCGGCTTCCCGTGAGTATCTCGCCGGGCATCGCGATGCGATCTTCGCCGCCCTACGTCGTTTCGGCAGCGTGCTGATCCGTGGTCTGGCTGTCGCCGGCACCGATGACTTCGCTGTCATGCGCGATGAGTTGATCGGCCGGCATCTCGGTTACCAGGAGCGATCGACGCCACGCAGTGAGCTGGCGGACGGCGTCTACTCCTCGACCGACATGCCTGCCGTCCATCCGATCCGGCTGCACAACGAAAGCAGCTACGTGGTGCGGTTTCCCGGCGTGTTGTTGTTCGGCTGTGTGACCGCCCCTGCCGGACAAGGGGCGACCACCGTCGGCGACAGCCGTGAAGTACTCCGCCGCCTCGATCCCGGTGTGGTCCAACGTTTCCGCGAACGTGGCTGGGCGCTGCTGCGCAACTACCACCCCAGTCTCAGTGTCTCCTGGCAGCGTTCCTTCGAGACCTCCGACCGTGCCGAAGTCGAGAGCTACTTCCGCGATGGCCTGATCGCCTGGCGTTGGGGCGCCGACGACAGCTTGCGCACCAGCCAGCGGCGGGCCGCCGTGCTGCGGCATCCGGAAACCGGCGAGGAAACCTGGTTCAACCACGTGGCTTTCTGGAACCGGCACACGTTGGCACCGGAGATGCTCGACGTCCTGCTCGCCAGCTACGGGCAGGACGGTCTGCCCTACGAAACCGTCTACGGCGACGGCGAACCTGTTCCGGCGGACGAGATCCAGCACATGAACGAGATCTACGACAGCGTCCAACGACGTGAGTCGTATCGGACCGGCGATCTCCTGCTGGTGGACAACCTGCTTTCATGCCACGGCCGCGAACCCTACCGGGGCGACCGCAAGATACTGGTGGCCATGGGAATTCCCAGGAGCGCCACCGAATGTGGCGCGGGTGACCAGCCCGGACCGGGACCGTTGCCTGGCTGACCGCTACCAGCGCGACAATCCACGTGAGGACATCGAGGATGCAGCAGAAGGTCGAACGGGTCTGCCAACTTCCGCCGCTGCAGCACGGCGTGCTGTACGAGACACTGCGGCGCGCGGGTTCGGCCAGGATGATCTACCAGGCCCAGATCGAACTGACCGGACCGGTGCAGCCCGCGTTGCTGCGTGAATCATGGCTCGCGACCATGCGGCGGCACCCGGCACTGCGCAATTCCTTTCACTACGACAAACTCGACGATCCCGTTCAGGTCACGCACCGGCACGCCGAGCCGCTCTGGCGAGCGGTGGACTGGAGCGACTGCGCCGAGGAGACCCAGCTGCGGCGGTTGGCGGACCTGCTGGCCGAGGATCGGTCGAACCCGTTCGACGTCACGAAGCCTCCCCTGCTGCGCCTGGTCCTGATCCGGGTGGACGAGAACAGGTCCTGGCTGATCTGGACCCTGCATCCGCTGCTGGTCGATGGCTGGTCGTTCTACCTCGTGCTGGCCGACGTCTTCCAGTGCTACGAGGACCTGGCCGCCGGCCGGGAACCCGCCCCGTCGACCGCACGGCCCTATTGGGAGTACGTCGCCTGGCTGCAGCGGAAAGACGCCGACGGCGCGGAAGAGTTCTGGCGCGGGCGCCTGGCAGACCTGCCCGACCCACTGCCGCTCGGCGACCGCGTGGCCGCGCCGACCGACGCTCCGCATCGGGAGATCCCGGTCGTGGTGTCCACCGAACTGGCGGCAAAGCTGCACCAGCTGACTCGCCGGTGCCGGGTCACCCTCGGCACGGTCGTGCACGCCGCCTGGGCGGTGATGCTCAGCCAGTACACTGGGCGGGAGGACGTGACCTTCGGCGGAATCATCTCCGGCCGGGACCCGTCGTTCGACGGTGTCGACGAA
>CBIMJO010001404.1:0-3232 GCA_966244135.1 uncultured Actinocrispum sp.
GAGGATCTCGAGAAGTACGAGACCGAGATGGAGCTGCAGCTCTACCGGGAGTACCGCGACATCGTCGGCCAGTTCTCCTACGTGGTGGAGACGGAACGGCGGTTCTACCTGGCCAACTCGGTCGATGTCCAGATCAGGGACGCCGACGGCGAGGTCTACTTCGAGGTGCGGATGTCCGACGCCTGGGTGTGGGACATGTACCGGCCCGCCCGCTTCGTCAAGAACGTCCGGGTGATCACCTTCAAGGACGTCAACGTCGAGGAGCTGGACAAGCCGGAACTGCGGCTGCCCGAGGACGGTCTCTAGCCGGCCGATCCGAGCATGTGCGCGCGGAGCAGGTCGTTGAACTCGACCGGCCGCTCCACGTTGGCCAGGTGAGCCGCGCCGTCCAGCACCACGACTCGTGACCGGGGCACGCCCGCGGCGATCTCCCGGGCGTGGTCCGGGGGCGTGGCGGGGTCCTCAGCGCCCGCGATCACCAGCGTCGGGGTCGGCAGGTCGGGCAGCTCGCCGGCGAAGTCCCAGGCGCCCAGCGCCGCGCACGCGCTCGTGTACCCCTCAGGGGGAGTCTGGGCGAGCATCGTCCGGATGCGTTCGGCGGTCTCCGGGTTCTCCGTGATGAACTCCTTGGTGAGCCAGCGCGGCAGGCTGAAGTCGGCGATCCACTCCATGCCCTCCTTGCGTGCCAGCTCAATGCGTTCCGCCCATGCCTCGGGCGAGCCGAAGTAGGCCGAGGTGCACGCGAGCACGAGCTGGTCCAAGCGGTGCGGCTGGTACCGGCCGAGCCACATGCCGACCGCGCCGCCCATGGACAACCCGCAGAAGTGGGCCTTCTCGATGTTCAGCCGGTCGAGCAGCGCCAGTACGTCCCCGGCCAGTTCCTCGACGCTGTACGGCCCCTGCGGCACCGGCGACTTGCCGTGCCCGCGGTGGTCATAGCTGATCACCCGGTACTCGTCGGACAGCGCCTCGCGCTGCGGCAGCCACATTTCCATGGAGCTGCCGACTGATCCGGACAAGATGAGCGCGGGGGCGTCTTGCGGGCCTTCGATCGTGTAGTGCACCTCAACGGGCTTCACGTCGCTCCCTTCAGTCCTCAGCACACTAGTGCCTTCCCAACCCCCACCCATAGCACAAGTGACCGACAATTCCGCGAACGGCAAGATCATCATCGAGGACTTGTCCACACGGGAACCAGTTATCCACAGCTGAAACCAGACCACTGGCCCACACCACCCGCCCCCGGCAAGCTCGAAATGCAACCGCACCGACGGGGGAGGAAAGACATGCAGGCGCACCTGACCGAGGCGCAGGAGCTGGGTAAACGCGGCGAGGATCTCGCGGCGCGGTACATGGTGGAGAAGCACGGCCTGGTTCTGCTGTGCCGCAACTGGAGTTGCCGCGCGGGCGAGCTGGACATGGTGCTGACCGACGGCACGCAGCTGGTGATCGTCGAGGTGAAAACGCGCACGGACACCGACTTCGGCATGCCCGCGGAGGCCATTGACGAGGCCAAGACCAGACGGGTGAGAGCCACCGGCAACCTGTTCCTGTCCAGATTTCGCATTCCCGGCTGGGTGCCGACCAGATATGACGTCGTGTCCATTCTCTGGCCGGCCGAGGGCAGACCCCGGATCGAGCACCTCGAGGACGTGTTCTGAATGGCGCTCGCCCATGCGTGGTCGGTCGCACTGTTCGGTATGGACGGACGAATGGTGGAGATCGAGGCGGACATCGGCGCCGGGCTGCCGAGGACGATCGTGGTCGGACTGCCCGACGCGGCGCTGAACGAAGCCAAGGACAGGGTGCGCGCGGCCGTGCGCAACAGCGGCGAGGCGTGGCCGAAGCAGCAGATCATGATCGGCTTGTCGCCCGCGGCCGTGCCCAAGCGTGGCTCGGGGTACGACCTCGCGATGGCCTGCGTTGTGCTGGCAGCGTCCGATGTCGTTCCGGGAGAACGTCTCCGGACGACCGTGCTGATCGGCGAGCTGGCGTTGGACGGCCGGGTCCGGGATGTGCGCGGGGTGCTGCCATGTCTCGTCGCGGCGAGACGGGCCGGGCTGAAAAGCGCTGTCGTGCCGGTGGGTTCGTTGCCCGAGGCGGCTTTGGTGAGTGACATCGAGGTGCGGGGCGCCGCTGAGCTGCGGAATGTCCTGCATTGGTTGAGAGGAGCGGATGATGCGCTCGAAAGGCCGCCACCACCGGCGTATTCGGCTGTGGCGAAATCGCCGGATCTGGTCGACGTCGTCGGCCAGCCCGAAGCGCGATGGGCGCTGGAGGTCGCCGCCGCCGGTGGTCACCATCTCCTGCTCGTCGGTCCGCCGGGCACCGGCAAGACGATGCTCGCCCGCCGCCTTCCTGGCCTGTTGCCCCCTCTGACGGAGGAACAGGCGCTGGAGGTCACGGCCATCCATTCCATTGCCGGAACGCTGAAACCCGAGGCTCCATTGATCACCACACCCCCGTTCGTCTCTCCGCACCACTCCACGTCGGTGGCGGCCCTTGTCGGTGGCGGCGTCGGACTGGCGAAGCCGGGCGGCATCAGCCGAGCGCATCGGGGCGTCGTTTTCCTCGATGAGGCCTGTGAATTCAGTTCGGACCGTTTGGACTCACTGCGAACTGCCTTGGAGGAAGGCGAGATCCGGCTGGGCCGTCGCGATGGCGTCGTCTGCTATCCGGCGAGATTTCAGCTCGTGCTCGCCACAAACCCATGTCCATGTGCTCCACCACGCGATGTCGACTGCTCCTGCCTGCCCCATGTCCGCCGCCGCTACCTCGCCCGGCTGTCCGGCCCTTTGCTGGACCGCGTCGACCTCCGCATCCAGATGCGCCCCCTGACCGCCATGTCCATAGTGGACACCTCGCCGGAACCGACATCCGTCGTGCGCGACCGTGTTCTCAAAGCACGCAACCGCGCCCGCCAACGCTGGGCCGACCACGGCTGGGCCACCAACGCCGAAGTCCCCGGCCCCATGCTCAGACGCGAGTTCGCCCTACCCCGATCCGTTACCCACCTATTGGACCGCAGTCTCGAAATGGGCGCCCTCACCGGCCGTGGCGCCGACCGCTGCCTCCGCGTTGCCTGGACCCTCTCCGACCTCGAGGACCTCGACCGCCCCCAAGCCGACCACGTCTCCGCCGCCCTCGAATTCCGCGACCGCCGCCCCACCTAACCCCACCCCTCCAAACCCTCACCTCCACTCCCGCACCCACCCACCCACTCACCCACCCC
>CBIMJO010001405.1:0-3232 GCA_966244135.1 uncultured Actinocrispum sp.
GCCGGTGGCTGCTCCGACGGCAGGGTGGGCTGGTTCGGCAGCGACTGCGGCGGCGGCGGAACCGGTGGGATCGGCGGTGGCGCGGGCGGGCTGTTCGGCTGGGTCCGGGCCGGTGCCGTCGGCGAGGGCGGCGGCTGCTGCGCGACCGGGATCTGCTGGTCGGACGTGCCCGCGGTCAGCGCGATCGCGATCGCGGCGGCCAGCGCGGTCGCGGAGGCGGCGACCCCGACGAACTGGCGAGGGATCGACGACGCGGCTCCGGCCGCCGCGCCACCACTCGCACCGGCAGCGGCGGCGGTGCCGACGACGGCCGCCGTGCTGACCTTCGCTGTGGTCGCGAGGTACCCGAGGGCGCCGGCGCCGAGGACCAGCGGCGCGATGATCCCGCGCATGCCGCCGTTGACGTCGGCGAGCTCAGCGGCCAGCGCACGGCACCGCTCGCAGTCGTCCAGGTGGGCCTCGACCTGCGCGGTCTCGCGCTTCGACAGGCCACCCCGGGTCCACGCGCCCAGGCGTTCGGCGGTCGCGCGGCACCGGTCGCTGTCGCTCTCGGCGAGGTGCACCTGCAGGTAGGCCTGGCGCAGGCCCTCCCTCGCCCGATAGGCGAGCGCGCTCACACCATTGGGGGTGAGTCCCAGGATGGGGGCTACCTCGGCGGGTGACTGGCCCTCCACCTCGGTGTGCCAGAGCACCGCCTGCCAGCGTTCCGGCAGGCGCGCGAACGCCCGGGCGGCCAGCGACCGCTCCAGGCCCGCGACGGCCGTGTCGGAGAACGGGACCGCCGTCTCGGCGCCCGCGATCGTGGTCACGTCGTCGGACAGCTCGACCTTGCGGTCCTTGCGGGTCTTGTCGTACGCGGTGTGCCGCAGCGCGGTGAGCAGGTAGGCGCGGAACGCGGAGTCCGGGCCACGGCCGGCGCGCAGGGTGTCCAGTACCTTCGCGAACGCCTCGGAGACCAGGTCGTCGGCCTCGGCCTGGTTGCGGGTCAGCTGGCGGGCAAGGTTGTACGCGGCCCCGACGTGTCGCTCGTACAGCGACCCATATGCCGACACGGTGCCCTGGCGGACCGACTCGATCAGGTCGGCGTCGCTCGGGCCGTGCACCTCAGCGGGAACCGTGGACACGTGCCTCCCTCTCCATGCCCGTGTTGCCGGGGTCAGTGTGACTGACCCACATCACGGAGTCATATCCGGAGCCGCCTGCGGGTTTGGCTCTCCGTGACCGCGTCAACCATTCGAATGACAAGTCGGCCGGAACCGCGTCACACCTGAGGCCCAACGACGTTCCAACTGCAGATCTTTGTCAGCGGATTCATCGGCGCGGGAGAGGAACGGGTAACTGTGGCGGTTCGCGAAATGGGCTCACGTTCACCCCATGGTGCGGAGGCCGCTCTCCGGTCGCTGCGCGCCCGGTGGCGGACGGCCAGCATCGCCGCGGGATGGCGTTACCCGAGCGACTGGGCCCTGCCGGAGGTCGACGCGGTGTGCGCGTCCGCCCTGGTCAAGGCCGATCTCTCGGACCCGCTCGCGGAGCTGGGCCGGGCCCGTGCGCTGTCCGGCGCCGGCCTCGACGAGACCCTGACGGACGTCGCCGCGCTGCACGCGGTGCTCAGCGATCCCCGGCTGCTGGCCGCGAACCCGGACGCCGTGCCCGCGCGATTGCTCCGAATGACCGCACTGGCTTGGGCCGATGTGTCCACTGCGGAGATAGCCCGTTGTGAGGACAGGGAGAGTCTGACCGGCCTATCGACGTCCGCCTACCTGCGCACACGTCTCGGCGAGATCTACCGCCAGGCCGCGCGCGACGAGCGGCCGGTGGGCCACGTCCTGCTCACGGTGTCCATCGACCTGTCCGCGGTGATCGGCTGGTCCCGGCTGATGGCCATGGTCCTGGCCGCTGACGTGCTCAGACAGGTCTTCGACGGCGGCGAGAGCCTGGCGCTGCTCGGCCCGTCGGTCGCCGTGGTGCTCACCGAGCGGGATCCGGACCTGGCCACCCGGATCGCCGAGGCCGAGCGGATGCTGGCCAAGCGGCTGTCCGTCGACCCCCAGCTGCACACCCTCGGCCCCATCGATCTGCGCCTCTACCGGCTGCCCGGCACGCACGGCCAGGCCTGCGAACTGATCGAGTCGCTCAGCCGCACCTGACTGGCACCTGATTAGCATCTGATTAGCATCTGATTAGCGCGGTATGTCCGGGTTTGCCCGGCCCGGTGTGCGCTACCCGGGACCTCAAGCCACGTTTGGGTGGTTCTCGTGATTTGCTGTCCGCGTGAGCGATGGTGGCGAGCGCAACGGGGGTGCGCCCGTGCGGGCGGAAGGGCGGTTGACCCAGGCGGTTGTCTGGTTCGTTGGGTCATGGCGGGCGATGTGGGTGGTGCTCGCCGTTCCGATCGCGTTCATCCTGACCGGTTTCATCGTGTGGTTCGCGCACGGCCGGATGGGTGTGGACTCGGCGGTCTACCGGTCCGGCGGCGTGGCGCTGCTGTCCGGCGAGCCGCTCTACGACAACATGACGCTCGGCGGCGAGCCATGGTGGGCGCAGCTGCCGTTCACCTACACACCGTTCGCGGCGCTGGTGTTCGTGCCGCTGACCATCCTGCCGACCGTGGTCGCCTGGGGCGTGCTCAGCGCGGCCTCGGTGCTGTCGCTCAGCCTGGTCATCCGGATCACCCTGGAGAAGGTGCCCAACCGGCCGGGCTGGCTCGACCCGCGCAAGGCGACCGTCTGGTTCTCCATCCTGATGCTGGGCATGGAGCCGGTCTGGCGCACGCTGTTCCTCGGCCAGATCAACATCCTGCTGATGCTGCTGGTCGTGCTGGACGTCCTGGTCATCGCGGCGGGCAACAGCAGATGGGGCGGGGTGCTCGTCGGCGTCGCCGCGGCCATCAAGCTCACCCCGTTGATCTTCGTGGCGCACTTCCTGCTCACCGGCAAGCGGTCCGCGGCCATCAAGGCGTTCGGCACGTTCGTCGTCCTGCAGGGCGTGATGTTCCTGATCAACGCCAGGGACGCGTGGCACTTCTGGACCATCACGGTGGTCGGCGACCCGATGCGGATCGGCCCGGTCTACTGGAACGGCAACCAGTCGCTCAACGGCCTGATCAACGTCAGCGGCAACATCCCGGTGTTCATCGACTCCAACGGTGACATCATCGACCTCACCCAGGCGAGCGGTCTGACTCGTCCGCAGTTCGCCGAATTCATCAACAGCCGCGGCGGCAAGCCGAAGG
>CBIMJO010001406.1:0-3229 GCA_966244135.1 uncultured Actinocrispum sp.
ACCTGGTGGACGCCATCGTGACCGCGCCGCAGCAGCGGGAGTCGGAGTTCGGCGCCCAACGTGACCGGCTGATCCGGCTGCGCCGCCGGCTGGACCGGCTCGACCAGGCCGACCCGGTGGTGGCCGACCTCGCCAGCGTGATGGACCACCTGATCCGGCGCAGCGTCTGGATCGTCGGCGGGGACGGCTGGGCCTATGACATCGGCAGCGCGGGACTGGACCACGTGCTGGCCAGCGGGCGCGATATCAACGTGCTGGTGCTGGACACCGAGGTGTACTCCAACACCGGCGGCCAGATGTCGAAGGCCACGCCCCTGAGCGCCGCGGCGAAGTTCGCCTCGGCGGGCAAGACCACCCCGAAGAAAGACCTTGCCCTGCAAGCCATCGCGTACGCCGACGTCTACGTCGCCCGCGTCGCGATGGGCGCCGACCCGCAGCAGACGTTGCGCGCGATGCGCGAGGCCGAGGCCTACCGCGGACCGTCCTTGATCATCGCCTACAGCCACTGCATCGCGCACGGCATCGACATGCGCCACGGGATGGACCAGCAGCACCGGGCCGTGGCCAGCGGATACTGGCCGTTGATGAGGTACGACCCAGTGGTGCGGGCCGACGGCGGGAACCCGTTCCTGCTCGACTCCACCCGCCCGCGCATCTCGTTCGACGAGTACACCGGACGCGAGCTGCGCTACCGCGTGCTGGCCGACCACGACCCGCAAGAGGCGCAGCGGCTGCACGCGCTCGCGCAACAGGCGGTCGACCTGCGCTGGCAGACCTACGAGGAGCTGGCGACCCGCCCGGCCGCGCACTTCCCCGAACCGGCGCGGCGGGACTGAGGGCGGCTCGCGGGCTACCTCTGCCGCTTGACCATCGCCACGACGAACTGCACGAGGAACACGAACGCGCCCAGCCCGGTCAGCGCGATGCCGATGCCTGCTATGGCCCATCCGGTGTCGCTGAGTCCGGGCACCGTCACCACCTCCGTGTATCCGTCATGCTGGATCTCCTGCTCGGTGTCCGGGTTCTGGCCGATGAAGATGATCAGACCCACGCACACCACCGCACAGGCCAACGCCAGCCACAACCACAGGAACGTCCGCTGCTTCTGGTTCGCCGGATCGGTCGCCGATGGCGGCGCCTGCTCGGTGATGACCTTCGTCAGGTCGTCGAAGTCGCCGGCCGTGGCGTTGTAGCTCAGCCGCCCGCCGTCCACGAAACCGACTCTCGCGCGGTAGTTCCAGCCGGCGAACCTCGCGAGCGAGCGGGCGTTGCCGTCTTCGTGCGTGTGGAAACTCGCCACCTGGTTCCAGGCCCAGGCACGGGTCCGGAAAGCGTTGCGGTGGACCAGGCCACCTTCGCGGACCTCGATGGCCTCGTGCCCGCCGGCCCGGATCGCCTGGATCAGGCACATGAGGCCGACGAACCAGCCGGTGAGCGCCAGCCCGACCACGGCGCCCTGGAAGTAGCCGCGCGACGGCGTGTACGGGGTGTCGTAGTCCGTGGACAGCGCCGCGATGGCGATTACCGTCGCCAGCGCGCCGACGACCAAGCCCCATCCGGCGAGGACGCGGCGTGGCCGGTTGTCGATCTCGTGCTTGCTGATGGTGGATCCGAGCTCTGCGGCCATCGGGCGCCCCTTACACAACGGTGGTTGACCGTTGTTTACCACCAGGACCAGGGCACGGGGCCGGGCCCGGATCGGCTCCCGGAACGTTCCTCTTCCCGGGCTCCCCGCACACGACTGATGTCAACGATCTCCCGCGGGGCCGCTGTCCGGTGATTCGGCGGCCGCGTCAGCGAGACGGGCGTGCAGCCGTTCGCGGATCTCATCAGGTGTGTACGCGCGGCGTCGCCGTTGTTCGCGGGCGATCACCACTCCGGTCGCCGCGACACCGGCGAGCCCGGCCAGGCCCGCTATCTTCCACCAGCGCACCTGCCTACGCTAACACCGTGCCGGCCGCCCAGATGGATCTCGACGAAGCCGTGAGCCTCACCCGTACCGGTGACGTGTGGCTGTTCCGCGGGCACACCGCCGCGGACCGGACCATCCGGGTCGTGACCAACAGCCCGGTCAACCACGTCGGCATGGCCGTGGTGATCGAGGACCTCCCACCGCTGATGTGGCATGCGGAGCTCGGCAAGTCCCTGCCGGACGTGTGGACGGGTACCCACCAGCGCGGTGCGCAGTTGCACGACCTGCGCAGAGCCGTCCTCGTCTGGGCCACGAAATACCGCCAGCAAGTGTGGCTGCGGCAGCTCACCAAACCCGTGACCAAGGAGATGGAGGACGCCGTCCTGCGGACCATCGCCCGGCTGGACGGCACCCCGTTCCCCTCGACCACCCGCCTGGCGACCCGATGGCTGGCCGGACGACTGCCAGCCCCGGGAAAGCACCACATGCGGGACGTCGACCTGGAATCCGCCTACTGCGCGGAGATCGTCGCGACCACGTACGGCAGCATGGGGCTGCTGCCGGGCGGCCGCCGCCCGAACTGGTACGACGCCGGACGATTCTGGAGCGGCGATCACCTCGACCTGGCCGACGGCGCGGAACTGGGCGGCGAGATCGCCATCCACGTCCCGGACGACGCGTCCGCGAGTTGAGCCGCGCCAGCACGGCAGGGCTCGCGGGCTTCGCGCTGATGGTTCGTCATCCTCATGGGCGGCTTCGTGCTCACCCCTTGGCCGTTGTCCGCCGTCGCAGGTTCAGTTCAGGTTGGGACCTGCGTGCACGGTCAGGACTCTCAACTGCGGGACAGACGTGGCGGCACAGGCCTGCGCCGGGAACGGCACGAACGCCGAGGCGGTGTCGTGCGGCGGGTAGACCCGCAGGCCGCGCGCGGGTGTCGGCTGGCATTCGGCGGGATCGTAGGCGTCGACGTTGGTGAATCCCACCGGCGCGGTGGCCGTGTCGCCGGGTTTCAGGCTGACGACACCGCCCTTCGCGCCGTCCCGGACCGCGGCCTGGCCGACCTGGTGCCCGTCGTCACCGGCCACAAAGGACACTCCAGGGAAGCCTTCGATCGTGCAGGTGCGTCCGCCGGTGTTGGTGAACACCAGCCCGCGGTAGATCGTCCCCAGGGCGCCGTCCTCGCCGCGGATCGACAGCGTCAGGTCGGCGACCTTGCATTCCAGCGGGGCCGCCGCCTGGGGAGGCGAGACCGTCGTCTCCGTCGTGGGGGTCGGCGAGGCGGCGTCCCCGACGAGCACCATGTCCGCGCTCCCGGCC